>JABIFX010000191.1 GCA_018650445.1 Fidelibacterota bacterium | reverse complement strand
CAAAAAACGCTTCAGATGAGGAAGCGTATTAACATGAAATCGCAGCACCATGAGGTGTTTGCTTAATATGTTGGAGGCCCGGAAAGTGTCTCTTATTTTTTAAGCGATCTTGTCCGAATTACTTTGACGACTTACAAAGTGTTCACTCAGGATCTCGAGGAAATATCATCAGATACAACCACGAAACCCCAACACCATGAGAATACAACACACCATCGGCAGGGTAGTGATAGCAGTGCTACACCCCAACGGCCACAATACAGGGAGGAAGGTAATGCTGCCACAGAACGCCAAGTCGCGGCTGTCCGGGGATTGATAGATAATCCCAAAGTATACCCAGATGAGAAGCGTCAGATCCATGAACTTCTTGCCGACGGCCTAACGAAGGCCAAGTCAAAGGAGCTCCTAGATTACTATTACGGAGTGAGTGTTCTGGTAGACGGAGAGTGGACCAAGATGGGGAACGGCCAACTTGATTTAAGAAGCTGATTATCCCATAGATAACATGGGGAAGAGGCTGTAAATGCGGAACGCCCGGTTCTCAATGGTGTAGACGACCCGCCTCTTCCCTTTGATACGATCCCCGAGACTTAAGAAAACTTACTCATTAAATAGCAAACAGTCTCAAATAGATCACAAGTCATATTTAGGTATCGGTATGTGTGGATAGCATACCTACACCGTATTCAACGAATCCGGTGGACCTCCATATCAATAATTCTAGAAATTGGTGCAATAATCGACTCTAAACTTGGAATAAGGAGAAAAGTTTATTCCCCACTACTGCACGGACACACCATATAGTGAATCTAATTTTGGATTCCAAGAAACTGGAGGGACGATGAATTCCAACCAAACAAACCAGATGCAGTGGATAGACCTTAAGGCAGCCGCTGAATCAGTAAATCTCAGTAAGTCAACCCTGAGAACAGCCATGAGAAATGGTGATCTCGAGTATCGGCGCACCAAAGGTGATACAGGAAAAATCCTAACCACCAACGAGTGGGTACAGCAATGGCTATTAAAACAATATGGGGGTCAAGATGGATAATATTGTACCAGATTCAGTCTCAGATGTAAAAACCGGCATACTCTACGGAGAGAATTGCACACTACTGTCTGTGAGCGCCGCAAAAGCCAAAATCAGCTTACGGCCAGACATAGCCGATGCATGGATTCAATTGGTTCAATTCCATGAGGGTGAATTCGAGGATTACATTCTTGAAGAATATATCAGTGTATTTGATAATCCCGAATTTGCCATAATTAGGGATTATCTAAATCTCTACTTCATGCCTATCTCTGGACTTGATCTCTATGAGCTTTTCAAAGTGATGATAGATGGAAAGCCTCTAGACCTTAACGAATTCCAGAAAACTGTTCACACGGATATTATGTCGAAATTAAATCTATGGCCTAAGGATCAGCACGATGAGGACGAGATGTTCAAAAACAGTCATGCGGCTCGCATTCTGATGATTCCAGAGCAGAAGTTGAGAACACTTGCATCTCAAGGAAAAATCAAATCCCAAAGGTCCCAAGGTGAATCAGGTCACTACAGGTTCACCCGTGAAATGATCAGGGAATACCTGGAAGCCAAATCTGCCTAGAGCAGAACATCGGGTACAAAAGGGCTCTCTCTTTTGGGAGCCCAGTACCCTACGATCCAATTTTCATATTAGGAGTAGAATATGTTTGAAGAGAAACAGCTACCACCAGATAATCTTGACTATGATCTCACCCCAAGAGTTGTCCTGAAGATTAGCGATTTTTATCAGATTCGTGCAGCTGTAGGTAGGATCAACACGATTAATGAAAACCCATTCTTCGAGTATAGTGTTGGCGAGCTGCTCAGGGTTCTGAAGGACTGTGATATTAAGTACAACAGAGAGTCAAAATACAATGATAAAAACCCGACCTATATCCATGACTCATGGATAAATCTCGTCCTTGTTCATGCATCTCTTGCGGAAGTCACTCTACTACAGTCTGAGGTATTGAGCAAAGAGTACTTTGGGATATCACCTGTAGCTCTAAAACGCTCACGAGTAGGTCGTGATAAACCAACTGAGAAGCAAACAGCCAAACTTCAGGAATTCATCACTGACGAGCATATACTAGATATCGAAAAAGAAAGACTGCAAGCCGTGCTGGATGAAGATTCATTGACTAAATCCAGGGCAAGTATGCTGATTGGCTACTTCATTGGTGATAACTCAAAGCACAGATTCGGGGGAAGTGAGGGTGTTCTTAACAAGCGAGCACGGGAACTAAAGAATAAAAATCAGAATGCAAATACATGACCAGCTCTCACGGCCTACGGTTGCCTATAACTAAACTGCTACTACATCGCCACTAGAGCGTAACCCAACAAAATCTCTGGGGATAAATCATGGAACAAATCTACACAGTCAAGGAGGTTGCTGGCCGCCTAAAGGTTGGTTACCGCACAGTATTAGATCAAATCAATCTCTGCAAGCTTGAAGCTTATGAGGTTGGAAACCGTTACCGCATTTCTGAATCATCCATATTACGGTACTTAAGTTCAATCAAAGCAAAAAGGGTGGCTGATTAGCTGCCCTTCTTGCATAAGGATAAACAATTATGTCAAGAATATATAAAAGAGCAAAATCACCATATTTTCAATATGAGTTTTATAAAGATGGTCGGAAGAAGCGACTGTCGACAAGAGTTGCGAAGCGGAATCTAGCAAAGCAGATACAAGACGACTGGGATTTAAGGAGAGCGAAGGGTGATTTTTCATTTATGGGAAATTCAAGAAATTCACTAATAGCCAGCTCTCAAATATCAGAATATATAGAACACTATAAAGGATTCATTGAAAGTCGTAAGTCAGAAAACACAGTCGCCATAGCAAAGGGTGTACTGAAACAATTTCAGGTATTTATAAGTGAGGAAGGGGTGTATTCCATTGATCAGATTGGAATGGAGCACATGAATGGCTACATAGACTGGTTGGATGTTTCACCAAAGACGAAGAAGAACCACTTAGGAGTACTCTCGATAATGTTCAAGCAGGCAATCCGAGAGAAATGTATATTTCAAAATCCATGTGATGATGCTACGCTGCCCACAATCACGCATAAAGAGAGACATCGACTACTCACTACAAAGGATCTTAAAGCAATATTTAAGAACTGTGAAAAGTGGCGGCTTTATTATGCTATTCTTCTTTATACTGGGCTGCGGGCAGGGGACGTAGCAATGATTCGATATGAAAATATTGATGTGAAAGGTGGAAAGATTACACAGCTAGTGCGGAAATCTAGAAGAGTTTATGAACTACCCTTATCAAATGTGTTGCTCCAGGAGATTGGAAACATCAAAGGGAAGAGAGGACCCATCTTCCCAACCCTATACAATGATAATGAAAGCAAACTCAATGACCGGTTAGCAAATCCTCGGAAGTTCCTACAACAGATACTATCGAAGGCTAAACGTACAAAGGCAACCTTGCATAGCTTCCGCGTGACCTATAACAATATGCTACGTGACCAGGGAATGAGTATTGAGGATAGGCAGATTTTATTAGCGCATACATCTAGCGAGACTACAAAGATCTATACCCATCCCAACCCTGAGTTAGCAGCTAAATATCTGAATAACATGCCAGATTACCTCAATAAAAAGGCAAAATGACCATGTATTTGTATCGTGAGTGTGATTGCCATGTTTGTAAAGTGTGCAGTAGCGTTGACTCTAACCTCTCACTGGCTCGTATTTAGTGTGTCCGATTTGTGTCAACAACGACGTCACAACACTACACGAAACTACACAACAGAACACAAATTAACACTTCCTAAATTACTGAATATCATAGCATTTAAACCGTTTCTAAAACGTATGAGTATTGAGACTCTAGCCCTCGCCGCATAACAACCGTTTATGAGAATAATCTGTATATGTATAAATAACAATATGTTAAGAATAGATATATGAAATATTTGACAACACTTCTAGAAACAAATAAGCCCCTGATTGACAGGGGCTTAGGGGAGTAGCGGGAGTAGGATTCGAACCTACGACCTTTGGGTTATGAGCCCAACGAGCTACCAGACTGCTCCAT
>JABIFX010000161.1 GCA_018650445.1 Fidelibacterota bacterium | reverse complement strand
GCTGCTGGTGCAGCCATGGGCGTTATTGGAGTTTTCTCCTATATCGGCGCTGGTCTCCAGGACCAGATTAGTGGTTTTCTGATTGACAAAAACTCCATGCTGGTTGATGGTGTGATGCAATATGATTTTTCAACAGTGATCATTTATTGGATCGGATCTTCTATCGTGTCCATGATCCTGGCGTCCACATTATGGAAAATAAAAGTTAGAGATTAGAGCTAGAAAATAGAAGAGGGAACCTGTGAAATCGTATGACATTGTAATATTTGGAAATTTTACCAAAGATACCATCATCTCATCCACTGGAACTAGGCAGGTAGGTGGAGGAGGCTTTAATTATGGAGCCCAGGCTGCCGCCAGGACAGGTCTCAAGGTGGCTGCAGTTACCAGGCTGGCACAGGAAGATTCATCAATCCTGAGGGATCTTGAGCAAGCGGGTATTGATGTTTACCCAACCTTCACACCTCATTCAACGCATATGACTCTGGACTATCCCAATTCCAATCCAGATGATCGAATTCTCACCACACCTTTGACGGCTGGATCATACTCGGTTGGGCAGTTTGACGATCTTGAGGCAAAAGCCTATCTGATAAATGGGTCGATCCGTGGTGAAACACCTGCTTCAGTGGTTGAGCATCTTCATCAACGTAGTGGCCTGCTGGTTGCCGACGCTCAGGGCTTTATCCGGGTAGTTTCGGAGGATAAAACACTGGTAAATTTGCCCTGGCCGGAAAAAGAATACATTTTATCAATGATTGATTTTCTTAAGGTGGATATTGTTGAGGCGGAATCCCTAACCGGCGAAAAGGATATATTCAAAGCCGCCAAAATGATTCACGAGTGGGGACCATCTGAAGTAGTTCTGACTCATAGAGATGGAATTTTGGTCTATGCCGAGGGAAAATACTATGAAGCCGAATTTAGTCCTGAAGAATTGATTGGCAGAAGTGGCCGCGGCGACACCTGCATCGCCAGTTATACTGCAAAACGGTTGAATGCGAGCCCGGCAGAAGCCATCATCTGGTCTGCTGCAGTCACCAGCCTTAAAATGGAAGCTGAGGGTCCTTATAAAGGATCATTTGAGGATATCCAAACCAAGATCGCTAATAGCTATCAGTAGAATACTAATCGCGATGATGAGAATGTGTAGACATGCAACCAATTGGAGATCCAGAACAGGCAATGTTCTGACATTACTTGCTGTAGGTTCGTTTCTGTTTGCATGTATCCCTTTGAGTAAAACGCCAGAGCCTGGCAGACAATCATTTAGCTTTTCGGTCATGGGGGATGTACCACGGGGAGCTGCAGAGATAGTGCTCCTTGATTCACAAATCGTAAATTTAAATACCCGGGGCACATCGAAATTCAGCTTCCATCTTGGTGATTTTAAAAGAGGTTCCGAACCCTGTGATGAAGCTGTCTACGAACGCGTCTCCAGTCAATTACAGAAAATAAACCAACCGGTTTTCATGTTGATGGGTGATAATGAATGGAATGATTGCGAAAATCCGGAAACCTCTTGGGATTATTGGTTTAAACACTTTTCCATCTTTGAAAATAGGTGGGACCATCATCTACAAGTGGATCATCAAATAGAGCAAATCGATAATTTTGTTTTCAATTACGATGGCGTTCTCTTTCTGGGACTGAATGTGGTGGGCAGCAGAATACATGATCAGGTTATCTGGGATACGATAGAATCAAATGACATTATCTGGATGCGCCGCAATATTGAAAATAGTCATGCAGATGCACTGGTAATTGTCGCCCAGGCCAATCCCGAATTAAACCATCCCAATCTTATAACAACTTTCCAGAAACTAGCTGCAGAATTTAAAAAGCCAATTCTATTTCTCCACGGTGATGGCCATTATTGGACATTTGACTCAGGCTGGAAAACCCCCAACATGACCAAAATTCAAATCGATAAAGGTGGCATAGCAGATCCGCTTGAAGTCAGCTACCATCCAGATAAACCATACCCCTTCAGTTTTGATCGGGATCCTTTCAAATAAGTCCAGGAGCATTTATGAAATTCGTTAAATATTGTGCCATACTCATTGTTCTGATAAGCTTTTATAGTTGTACTGATTCCCAAACCAGTGAACAAGAGCAATTTTCATTCATTCTGGCTGCCGATTGGCGCTATACAGCAACTGAAAAATATGCTTCACCGATTTATGCCAGAGGAGCATTTCAAGCAATTAATGAAGTTGGTAAAGGTGCTTTTATGCTGTCACCTGGTGATGTAGAACCTGTCCAGGATTCACATGAGTTGATCGCTGAGATTTTGGGAGAAGAATATCCCTGGTATCCTATTATGGGAAATCATGAACTGGAACATCCACCTACCTTGAAGTACTTAAGAGAGCTCAATAAGGGCGGTATGACCTTACCCTACATTGTCAATAAGGGGCCTGTGGGTAGCGAAGAAACCACTTTTTCATTTGATTATGGAAACTCCCACTTCGTGGTATTAAATCAATACTACGATG
>JABIFX010000114.1 GCA_018650445.1 Fidelibacterota bacterium | reverse complement strand
GCTGCTGGTGCAGCCATGGGCGTTATTGGAGTTTTCTCCTATATCGGCGCTGGTCTCCAGGACCAGATTAGTGGTTTTCTGATTGACAAAAACTCCATGCTGGTTGATGGTGTGATGCAATATGATTTTTCAACAGTGATCGTATACTGGATTGGATCATCCATCGTTTCCATGATTCTGGCGTCCACATTATGGAAAATAAAAGTAAGAGAATAGAGCTGAAATATTGAAGAGGGAATCTGTGAAATCGTATGACATTGTAATATTTGGAAATTTTACCAAAGACACCATTATCTCCTCCACTGGAACTCGGCAGGTGGGTGGTGGAGGCTTTAACTATGGTGCCCAGGCCGCCGCCCGAACAGGTCTCAAGGTTGCTGCGGTTACCCGACTAGCGCAGGGAGATTCGCAAATCCTCCGGGATCTGGAACAAGCAGGTGTTGCTGTTTATCCTACTTTCACAGAACACTCAACTCACATGACACTGGATTACCCATCTTCAAATCCGGATGAGCGCATTATCACAACACCACTTACAGCGGGGTCTTATACTATTGAACAGTTTAATGACCTGGAAGCACAAGCCTATCTGATCAATGGTTCAATTCGTGGTGAAACACCTACTGAAGTGGTGGAACATCTTCATCAACGAAGTGGACTATTGGTTGCCGATGCTCAGGGATTTATCCGTGTGGTCTCAGAGGATAACACTTTGGTAAACCTGCCCTGGCCGGAAAAAAAGCATATTTTATCAATGATTGATTTTCTTAAAGTGGATATCGTTGAGGCGGAATCCCTCACCGGCGAAAAGGATATATTTAAAGCCGCCAAAATGATTCACGAATGGGGGCCATCGGAAGTAGTTCTGACCCATAGGAATGGAATTCTGGTCTATGCCGATGGAAAATACCATGAAGCCGAGTTTCATCCTGAAGAATTGATCGGTAGGAGTGGTCGTGGCGACACTTGCATCGCCAGTTACACTGCAAAACGACTGAATGCGAGCCCTGCAGAAGCAATCATCTGGTCTGCTGCTCTGACCAGTCTAAAAATGGAAGCTGAGGGTCCGTTTAAGGGATCATTTGAGGATATCCAAACCAGGATCACTAATAGCTATCAGTAGAAGATTAATGGTGATGATGAGGATACACAAACAAACAACCAAATGGAGATTCAGAACAGGCAATGTTCTGATACTACTTGTACTATTTTCCTTTCTGTGTGCCTGTATCCCTTTGAGTAAAAAGCCTGAACCGAGTATACAGCCATTTAGCTTTTCTGTGATGGGGGATGTACCACGGGGTGCGGCAGAAATTGTTATCCTGGATTCACAAATCGTAAATTTAAATACCCAAAGCACATCGAAATTCAGCTTCCATCTTGGTGATTTTAAGAGAGGCTCTGAACCCTGTGATGAAGCTGTCTATGAACGCGTTTCCAGCCAATTACAGAAAATCAACCAACCAGTTTTCATGTTGATGGGTGATAATGAATGGAATGACTGCGAAAATCCGGAAACCGCCTGGGATTATTGGTTTAAACACTTTTCCATCTTTGAAAATAGGTGGGACCATCATCTACAAGTGGATCATCAAATAGAGCAAATCGATAATTTTGCTTTCAATTACGGTGGCGTTCTCTTTCTGGGACTAAATGTGGTGGGAAGCAGGATACATGATCAGGTTATCTGGGATACGATCGAATCAAATGACATCATCTGGATGCGCCGGAATATTGAAAATAGCCACGCAGATGCACTGGTAATTGTCGCCCAGGCCAATCCCGCACTCAACCATCCCAATCTTTTAACAACTTTCCAGGAACTTGCTGCAGAATTTAAAAAGCCAATTCTATTTCTCCATGGCGATGGCCATTATTGGACATTTGACTCAGGCTGGAAAACGCCCAACATGACCAAAATTCAAATCGACAAAGGTAGCATAGCAGATCCGCTTGAAGTCAGCTACCAACCAGAAAATACAACCCCCTTCAGTTTTGATCGGGATCCTTTTAATTAAGCTCAGGAGCATTCATGAAAATCATTAAATATTGTGCCATACTTATTGTTCTGATAAGTTTTTACAGCTGCACTGATTCCCAAACCAGTGAGCAGGAGCAATTTTCATTCATTCTGGCTGCCGATTGGCGCTATACCGCCACAGAAAAATACAGTTCTCCCATTTACGCCAGAGGCGCTTTTGAAGCAATCAAGGCAGTTGGAAAAGGCTCTTTTATGCTGTCACCTGGTGATGTAGAACCTGTCCAGGATTCACATGAGTTGATCGCTGAGATTTTGGGAGAAGAATATCCCTGGTATCCTATTATGGGGAACCATGAACTGGAACATCCACCTACCCTGAAGTACTTAAGAGAGCTCAATAAGGGCGGTATGACCTTACCCTACATTGTCAATAAGGGGCCTGTGGGTAGCGAAGAAACCACTTTTTCATTTGATTATGGAAACTCCCACTTCGTGGTATTAAATCAATACTACGATG
>JABIFX010000234.1 GCA_018650445.1 Fidelibacterota bacterium | reverse complement strand
TTGAATTCTTTAACCTGAATGAGAATCTTTTCAGTTTCACTGCGCTCTACTTCTCCAATAATTTTTTCCATGTATTTATCCTTTTCTTTGTTTCAATTTTAATTGCTTGAAGTGCCCCACTTTTCATCAAATTCATTTGCTGTAAAGCCAAATGAAGCGACAGATCCTTTTACTATAAAGGGTCTTTTGATGAGATTGGGATCTTGAAGCATCAACTCAATCGCTTTTGCTTTATCTGGAATATTTTGTCCCAGTTTCAACTCTCGATATATGGCTGATCGAGAATTCAGGTGGGGTTTAACATCATCTTCATCGATGAATTTTTCCAGAAGCTCGCGACTGGGAGGGCTATTTATGATATCCACCTTTTCAAACTCAACCTGACTTTCGTTCAGATAAACCTGTGCCTTCTTACAGGTTCCACATGTTTTTTTATCAAAGAATGTTGGCTTCATCCACTTCCCTTTCCAATTCTGTAGTATAAATAATTATGGCACCTACAGTTTCCTAATACCGAATTTCAAAACTTTTATAATCCCCGCTATAACTCTGCGGGTTGTTCTCAACCCCTTCAACCTGAGACCATCGGTTGCCCACTTTCAGCTCCTTGAGGAAGCTTACGATCAAGCCATGCTCTCCTTCAGCAAGGCCGACTACTGAACCATCTGAATGATTCTTAACCCAGCCTGTGAGCCCAAATTGTAGGGCAGTGCTACTTACAAAAAACCTGAACCCAACCCCTTGAACTTTTCCTGATACTCTAAAAACAGTTGCTGTGTCCATTCTAATTCTGCCTATCAATATTATTGTGGAAGGCCAATTCGCAGGGCAGATGGCCGCTTTCACTGGCGACTGAGGCTCTCGAAGTCCCTGCAATTGTGTCACACAACGTGAGACATTTCGAAAACCTCAATGTCCGATTACCCACGTCTTTTCGCCGCTGGTTTTATGGCTTCCTCGGGCAGGACGCTGGGGCAAAATTCTGCTAGAACACAGGCATGGCATTGTGGTCTGCGAGCAATACAAACTGCTCTACCATGATCGATGATGAGATGGGTAAACATGACCCAATGGTCCTTCTCGATGATTTCTTGAAGCTCCATTTCGATTTTAACAGCATCTTTTTGACCTGTCATTCTCAAAAGATTGGCTATACGGATAACATGCGTATCCACCACTACACCAGGAATGTGGAATCCTGTTCCCAAAACCACATTGGCTGTCTTGCGACCCACTCCGGGGAGTTTCACAAGAGCATCTAGATCTGCCGGGACTTCCCCCGCGTGATCCTGCATGAGGGTCTGGGCACAAGCGCTCATATTTCTCGATTTGTTATTGAAAAACCCGGTGGATCGAACCAATTCAGCAAGATGTTCAACGGGCGCACTTGCCATACTTTCGGCGGTGGGATAATGTTTAAACAATTTTGGAGTCACCATGTTGACACGGTCGTCAGTACACTGGGCTGAGAGCATGGTAGAAATGAGTAGTTGGAAAGGCGAGCGATGTTCCAGACTACATTTCGAATTAGGATAGGTCTCGTATAGGATTGTAATAATCCGTTGCATGCGGAGTTGTTTGTTTTTCAGCGATTCTCTCATCTGACTCTCCGAGCATGTAAATATTTTTTCAACTCATCTACATTCATGGTATTCAAGACCTCTTCAGCCGCGTAACCGCCTTTGCGGGCCATACGAACGCCGAGGGAAATTGAGTTGAGTCCTTTGATGCTATGTGCATCAGGATCGATGGAAATTTTCACACCCTTTTCTTTGGCATATTTTAAGTGGCGCCAATCCAGATCCAGTCGCTTCGGGGTGGTATTAATCTCAATCAGTTTATCATTTTCAGCAGCAGCATCTATAATTGTTGTCAAATCAGGATTATAGCCTGGTCTGGCCATGAGCATTCTACCTGTTGGATGTCCAAGCATGGTTGTAAATGGACTTTGTAGAGCTCGGACAATACGATCGGTTTGTTGTACAGGATCCAGATGAAAATGACTGTGAATTGAAGCAATCACAAAATCAAAACCTGCCAGAAGTTCATCGTCATAGTCCAGGCTACCATCCTTCAGGATATCAGCTTCAATACCTTTAAAGATGTGGAACTCGGAGTACTCCGAGTTGAGTTGATCAATGACTTCCCATTGAGATTTAACCCTGTCGGGCTTTAATCCATTGGCATAATAAGCCGCCTGGGAATGTTCGCTGATACCAAGACACTCATATCCGAGATTCCGGGTAGCCTCAGCAAGTTCTTCAAGTGTATTCCTGCCATCACTCCAGGTGGAATGAGCATGAAATACACCCTTAATATCACTCTGCTTAAGCAGCTCAATATTTTCAGGAAAACGTGTATAGGTATCTCTCAACTCAGGCTCAATCCATTGTATGCCTATTGAACCGCATAGATCATTTTCAGTGGCATTGGCGCTAAGCTTCACTCCAGCAAGAGTCTGGATGGCAGATTCTAGATCAGTACCATATAAACTTTGAAGTTGTTCAGCATAAACCTCACCACCTGTCCGGATAAGTTGTTCCACTGCGAAGGTTTCAGATTTACAGGCCCAGATCTGAATTGGAAGTCCAGATTTATCCTTGATAACAAGAGGATTTGAAGCTGACAAACCACATCCGAATGGATCATTCAATTCTGAAATTAACTCCAATGTATCTGCCTCAACCAGCAATTCAACGGACTGGATGAGTTCGGCACCCCGCCTAAGTTTACCGGTCAGTTCAATTTGAGAAATACTTCGAAGTGGTGTTAGTTTTTCCATCCAATTCTGAGCTACTGATAGTGCTATATCAAGATAAAAATCTCGGGCATGTTTGGCTCGAAAGGTAATGGCTTCCAGGAGCTTTGACTGGAGCTTGGGTCCATAACCCTTCATCTCGGCTATTGTATTCGCCTCACATGCTTGCTTGAGTGCTTCAATATTGGTGATATCAAATTTCTGCCGAAGTAATTGAACTTTTTTCATACCTAGCCCAGGAAGATCAAGCAGATCAGGTAGACCCACAGGAAGCTGTGCTTCCAGCTCCTGTTCTAACCCTACGGTTCCAGCCTTGGCGTAGTACATGATGACGTAAGCCAAAGTTTTTCCGATACCCGGCACATCCTTCAGGCGGTCCTCATCGACGAGCACACCCATGTCTTCTGCATGATCGCTGACAATGCGAGCTGCTTTTTCAAAACTCCGAATCTTGAAGGAATTTTCCTCGAGGAGTGACATCATTTGAGCGAGACGTTTTATTCTAATGCTTATTTGCGAATTATTCATTTCTCAAAATAGGTCAGATAAGTCATTCACGAAGAAATATTACTGTTGATATTTATCCACGCTCGGGGTCTTTGAATTTGAATAAGGCAAGGGCATATTGATGGCATGAACCAATTGAGGCTTCGCCAAAAACGTCAACTCATCAATCTGATACGAAAATTTTTTACTGATCAGAGTTTTTTTGAGTTAGAAACACCTCTTCTGGTGCCTTCGCCTGGGATGGAAGTTCATCTACACAGTTTTTCCACGAGGTATGTTCACCATGATGGTTCAGAGGAAGTACTTCACCTCCCCTCCTCACCTGAATTTGCCATCAAAAAGGCTCTGGGTGCTGGTTTTGAGAAGGTTTTTGAGATTGCCCGGGTGTTCCGGAATCATGGAGAGCTGGGTCCCCTGCATCATCCCGAATTCAACATGCTGGAATGGTATCGACCTGGATCATACCTGGAAATCATGGACGATGTTGACGCCCTATTTAAATACTTGAGTACTCGATTTTCCCCGCTGAATGCGAGTTTGGAATTTTCATGGGATGAGGGCACTTCGCGTACTTCTATCGAGGAATGTTTCCGGAAGTATGCAAATCTTAATCTAAAACGAGGCCTGTCTGATATTGATTATTGGTCTTCAGCAAGCCAGGCAAGTCTCCAGGAAAACATTGCCAGCGATGATTCCTTTGAGGATATATTTTTCCGGGTCTGGTTAAAATTAATCGAGCCCAACCTGGGTGTATCTCAACCAGAAATCGTTTTTGATTATCCCGCGTCCATGGCCGCCCTGGCCAAGCTCAAAGCTCCTGAAGATGTGTGGTCTGAACGCTTTGAAGTCTATATAAAAGGGGTTGAAATAGGGAATGCTTTTAGTGAGTTAACTGATTCAGCTGAGCAAGACAGACGATTTAGAGAAGCTAATGAGCAAAGGGAGGGATTGGGTCACCCCCCTCATCCCATTGATCAGACTTTCATTGATTCCGTTGGGGAAATGCCTCGAACTGGTGGCATAGCTATAGGTGTGGAACGCTTGCTTATGGTATTAACTGGAGAGACTGATATCAGTCAATTTTTCCTCTATCCATTGAGCGAATCTTCTGCTGCAGTAAAGCGAACATAAAATTCAATGGGTGACTTTGCTCCGAAAGCCCCTAAAACAACATTCCCGTCTTGATCCCGCCAGTTTGAGAGAGCTCTGTCTCTTAACGGTAATCCTGAATACACATAATTGCCATATTCATAGCTATAGGATTCCAGACTTAATTTGTAAAGACCGAGTGGAATGCCTACAAAATTGGCTGGAAAAACTGGTAATCCTGTGTCATCAATATTAATAGCCACTGCCATGCTGGAATAAAATCCCCTCAAAGAATCACCTGGAAAAACCTCATCCATGATGACACCACAAAAATTCGTCTCAATGGGTGTATTCCAGCTTAGCGAAGCATAATTATCGATGGATACGATAAATGTGTCAATATCTACGGTGGTTTCTGGCCATTCCAGATTTAAGGGAGGAGCGATTGGAGTTGTGGATGCAGAAATAGTTTTACCATCGGTTGTGGTCAACTCGATGGTATATTCCTTGCCTACCACCAGTTCCACTTCATCAGATTCTGGTGTAGGAATATATCCCCCATAGTAATATCTGATGAAGGTAGCTTCTGCTATTTCTGAGGGAGGACCATGGGCACCAAAGCCTTCATCAAAATATGCCGCACTATCAGACCATTCGAACTCTGCGATAGGAATCTGGCTAAGCGTTTCTCTCAGAACGACTGCAAGAAGTGAGGCATCATGAATTTGAGGTAGGATTTCCAGGTAATCATCAATATGTGGCTCACCTGGATCGGCTATTCCATTCCCACGTCCCTCATACCCACCACTGGGGCCAGGTTGTTTAATACCTATATCATCATTTAATGGCTCATCCTCGTCCCACACACCATTACCATTTAGATCGGAATAGGAGACCCAATCACCGTTGTCATCGATTCCATTGTAAAGAGATGTATCGGTAATTAGAATCGTCTTATCCACCCGAATGACAGATTTTGAAAAATCCGTTAAGTTAAGTATGCCTTCTATGCGTAATTCCTGTTCGTAACTTTCAAAATCATCAGCAAAATCAGCGATGCTCAGCTCCTCGGTACAGGACTGCATCCCCATGATGAGGAGAGTGAGAAGCGAGAGTTTCATGAACCAGGGTTTTATATAGTTTATTAATTTCATCATCATCACCTAAAATTTGAACTCGAAACCAAATGTGGGAAAGAATGGAAACATACCGATACCTTCTACTGTTCCTTCTTCAAAGTCCCAGTTATAAATGAAAGTATTGAAATGGTTAGTGGCATT
>JABIFX010000233.1 GCA_018650445.1 Fidelibacterota bacterium | reverse complement strand
TAAATGCACCAAGTGCTTTTTCAGCCTGTACTTTAGAGATCCCTGCATCATCGGCAATCTTTGCAATCAATTCAGCTTTGTTCATAATGTTTCCTCCTTGTTTTTGTATTTTTGATTTAAATAGTTACAGTTGACTTGAGCAGCACCTCAGCGGATTGGCTCAAGTGGGCTAAAACCCTTACCCACCTTAGGATAACGTCAAAAAGGTAAGGGGTCTAATTTGAAAGTCAAGCAGTTATTCAATATTATTATTGAATCCGTTTTTGAGCAGGAACCGCTTCATTTCATCAAAATTTGAAAATATTTCAGTCGTGCATCCAACGATCCAAGAGGACACTTTTTCCAGCGGCATACCCAGTACGAGATAAACTGGCATCTTATGCTCATAAGCCAGGGTGAGCTCGCCGTGAGTCCCGCCTCCATGGATTACATGCTCATCCCACAAGCAGATAACAGCATCGCATTTTTCCAGGAGTTGCTCCAAATCTCGATCAATAATTTTTGTAATAACTGGCCTAAATCGTTTAATATCAACACTTTTCCACTTCCTGAAGTTATCCTTCTCTTCGGGAGTCAGAAAGTCCTGCTCATGTTGAGAAGGATCAAACACATCTATGCTAAATTCACTATCAAGAAATTGTGTAATCTCGGCACGCCATGCTTTTCCATCGTCTGGAGCAGCTTCAATTGCCCCAGCTAGATAGATTTTCAACTATCGCCATCCAGGTGGAAAAACGTTGCTGAAAGCCAGATAAGGAAGGCAGTCTCAATTAAACAGATCAGTAAAAAACCATAATCTATCATTCCGCTAAGGAAGGCAATATCAAGACCTGCCATCCAATTGTACGGAGGCAAGTAGAAAGCGATTTCAGGATATTTATCCATTGGTGCCCCTTTGCTAAGGAACAATCCACTGATCATCATAATGGGGAGAAGCCCGATATAAAGCAGCTTACTCAAACTGTCAACATGCTTTGCAAGGAGACCGATAATCTTGCTCAAGGATACAATTTGAAGTGCTCCCATAAGAATAAATACAATACTCGCCTGGAAATTTATGGCTGCAAAAGACATTTCAGTCACAAAAGCCAGAATGGCCCAAACGACTGCAAGATGTGTGAACCCCTTCGCGAGACTAATAATCCCCTGGGCAATAAAAAATGAGGGTTGTCGATGAAAACGGCCCATTTCATACAGACTAGCCATGCCATTACTTCTCTGGGTCTCCCAGTAAAATCGTGCCGTAGTTTCATAAATCGTAATCAACAAAGTTAAAAGAAGCGAATCTAGAACCAGAGCTGGCATGACAACCAGCATCTCTGCTTTTGGCAACAACGATTTGTAGGGTAGGAAAAACATAAAAAAGAAAATCAAGCCTGTTAGCACAGGCAAAAGACCCATGGTTGTGAATTGACGCTTATAAATGGTCAATTCGCGATGCCAGAGGGCAGCTAATACGTTATTCATGTAGAGCCTCCACCCTGATCGTCCGTTTAAATATATCGGACAATGCAGGTAAACGAGGCGTGGCCTCTACGACTCTCTCGTGAAAGAGGGCTGTAATTTTCTCCGGGGGAATATCCACTTCAGTAATAATTTCATAGTGATTTCCCTGGACTGTATAGGAGACCACATGGGGTGATGCATCGAGGATATTAAAATCCCTTTCATGAGTTTCTGATAAAATGAGATCAAGAATTCGGTTTTCCCGCTCTGTCTCTTTTAATTCCTTGAGGGTTCCATCAGCAACCAGGCGACCCTCATCAAGAATGGAAATTCTATCTGCAAGACGCTCAACCTGATCAATGTTGCTGGAAACCATTACGGTAGTGAATCTTAGTTTTTGTTCACGGAGAAAGGCTTCCATGAGTTCTTTACAACCCTGATCCAGGGAAGCAGTAGGTTCATCCAGTAAGAGAATGGAAGGATTGTGCAATACAGCCCGGATAAACTCCATTTTCCTACGGGTACCAAAGCTCACCTCTCTGGGGAAAGCATGCAGGCTATCAGCGACTTCAAAACGTCGGACAAAGCCAGATATGCGATTTATCAGATCTGCCTGAGCGATTCCATGCAGCTTCCCATGCAGCGTCAGGTTCTCCATCAAAGTTAGCGATTGTTCAAAGCGGCTGTCCTGAGACATGTAGCCAATCTGGTGACGGATTTGATTCTGTCTGGCCCCCAGATTGAGGCCATTGATATAGCCTGAGCCGAGTGTTGGGGCACACAAAGTTGCTATGACTCTCAGCAAGGTCGACTTGCCTGAACCTGTTGTCCCAATCAGGGCATGGATATGCCCTTTTTCAACACCCAGGGTTACATTATTTAAAGCTGCCTTCTCATCATATTTCTTGATGATATTTCTCAGCGTAATTGAAACGGCCATATTAGCCTTTTCTCCCTACAAAAACGTTTAAACTACCAAATGGCTTAGCTTGCCACTTCCTTATTACCTTTAAAGGTCCATACTGCCAACAAACCAATCATAAGCAAAAGAACCCAGAGCGAGGCATAATTATATGTTGAGCTACCATAAGTAATGAGATCTGTAAATCGACCAATCAGTAGTGAGATACGTCCCATGACAGCAAAACCAAATGATGCACCAAAACTAATCATAAGGAAATAAATTCCAACTCGGGTAACTTTACCAAAATTGCCCTTATGCTCCTTGGAAAAATAGAAATAGAGTAGACCAGTAATCGTCCCTACAAGGATGATCAGATTATTGAAAACACTTACTCCTGTAAGGCTAAAGAAAGGCATATCAACGAAAGAAACAGCAGTCCCTTTTATCTGACCAAGAACATTTGAATTCAGAAAAGCATAGGCTCTTAAACCAGCCGCCATACCTACTGTATAGGCAATACCCAATCGAGCCATCCAACTGAATTTTGACGATACAGAAAGCAACATCATAATGCCCAATACAAAGGGTATGATATAGAGGAAATGGGGATGATTACCATGGCCTTTATCTATACCACCATCAGGAAAGACACTAGGCAGAATAAATCCGAAGAGGTTGTAAATCCCATACCAGATCTTCATAAAGAAGCCGGCAATAGCACCATCGGGTGTGGGCCACAATCGACCAAAAAGATTTGGCTGAATTTGCGTCCAGAAAAACATGGACATCCAGTATCCTGCAGAGACACCTACAAACACATGTTCAGCAATTTTGTAAAAAGGATTATCCTTGTATAAATATGAAAAAATACCTAGGGTTAAAAAGACTGCAACCCATGCTCCAAAAATTTCAGAACCGTTCATATTCCAGCCTCCTAGTATTTCTTGGAACGTCTTCGTTCAACAAAGAACGAGATGTTTCCGAAAATGATAAAAGCAACGATGACGACATGAGCAACAGACTGTGCATCCATACCGCTGGTTCCAATCCCAGCCTGACCAATGAGGGATTCATATTCTGCAGCACCAGGCATACCGCCGAGGATACCCTTGATCTGCCCTGATTGGACATAAGGCATCACTTCATTTACTTGAATAGAAGTGGTTCCAGTACTCATGGTTATTCCTACAGGATCTGCAGCATACTGGACCCATTCAACAGTACCAGGATATCCCGCAGATGCTGAAAATAGGTAATCAAAATCAGCTACCTGATTTATCCCGGTCATCATTGGGATGTCATCCAGGAAATTACCATTGGCGTCTACTGTAAACACTTTACGAAGATTACTAACTAAACCCTTGATAACGGCTTCATTTCCGGGTCTAAAACCGAGAAGCACATAATCTTCACCGTACACTTTATTGTATTGGTCTTCTGCCACTTGCTCTAGGGCTTCCATAGCCATGAACTGGCCATCAGGCCATAAACAAGTGATGTATACTTTTACATCTTTCTCAAATAAGTGACGTAGAAGGGCAACTGCCATAGGATGAATTTCAGGTTTTGTACTGGGACCATATTCAAACGATACCAGTGCTTTGTCACCCGCATTTAGCTCTTCTACAACATCATAGACTTTTTGTGAAGCGATGGTAGGTCTAATCGGAAGACCTAGCGGGAAAAAGAGCGGTAGCAACACTACTAATGCAATGACTACGAATATATATCGTCTATCAAGACTACCGGCACGAACGATAAAATCTAAGAATTTTTCCATGATCATTCTCCGATATATGATTTTTCAATTCCCAAAATATAGCGAATTGAAGTTGCAAAAATACCAAGACCAATACCAATCATGATGGCACGAGCACCAGCCACATTTGGATTGTTATAAATCCAGTCTTGAAGAACTGGTAGATAAAAGATTCCAGGTTGGTCTATTGGCCATCCGGTAATAAATCCAGCAATAGTTACCAGGAGAATTCCTCCCCCAACAGTGGCAAGGGTAATCGTTCTATTTTTAAACCAGGTATTTACCCCGGCTCCAATACTCAGAACCACAATGTACATAATGAACCAAGCAGAGATATTGCCACCAATTGGGACTCTTCCCAACATGATGATAATACCTGATACCAGCAGCAATGTTGCCTCAAAATTACGGATTTTGAAGGCCCGGTAGGATGCTGAAGCCACAAAGAATGCAAGGAGTGCAAACATGGTTGCAGAGAGCGGTGTAAAAATAAATCTGAACATCCAGTTAAACAGCGATCCACGGGTGGAGATATGTGAACCCCACTCTGTTGCGCGCATATTGGCAGTACCACCTGCGGCATTAATTTTCTCAACTACATCCTCAGCTCCATTTTTTGTAAAATAGGGCGTCTCAATAGTGTAAGTATCCCCTTCCGGCATTGCCATAAGGATATTTTCTGTGCTTTTCTCATCGAGATTAATCTCACTCGCTAAAACTGTAGCCACCTTGGCAGGATCATTATATTGACTTATTTCGACATTATAAGATCCTAATAGAATAAAGCCTGCAGAGAAAGAAAAGAGAAACCCAGCTATGGCGAGAGCAGCATATGGCCAACCCTTCTGTTGTTTCATGACTTTCATAGCCTGGAGTTTGAGTAAATTTAGAGCACCTAGAAAAATGGCAAAGCTGGCTAGGATATCAAACCATTGAGTGGCATCATCATCAACAAACGATTTTATGTTTGGCTCGCTGACAAACCACCCGAAGAGTGTGATGAATCCTATAATAGCCGCAATGGCAATCGGTAATTGTCTTTTCATGAACATAATATTCCTCCTATTGGACCGTCAGGTATCCCAGGATATCCCAAGAGATCCAACCCAGGTCATGAAAAAAGTTAAATGTTAAAGAGATAAAAACCGTTGCGGTGACCAAAAGTTTTAGCGTATCCTGCCCTTTTACCCCACCTATCAGTTCTGGCTCTTGTGATAGGTAAGCACTTGCAGCAAAAAATTCCTCACCGATAAGTGTGTAATCACAAGCCGTCACAAAAAACGGGATTTGAGATGGAGAGGCAGTACCAGCAATCTGGATAGCTCCAATAGAGTTACCTGTTTCGGCTAACAGCAAGGATTCAGCATAAAATTTACCCATATACAAACAGGCTGCAGGCTCCTCGCGCAGCATGATTCCGTTGACACCAGCAGCATAGGCAAATTGGTCATCGGTCAAGTAATGTACCATATCGTTATGGAACAGGTCTGGACGACCTTCTAAAAGATATGATTCGCGACATGATTCTCTGGCTGCCTTCATAACGATAGCACGAGAAACGGGAACGTTCAGGCTCGTTTCATAGCGGGCTGTCATCTTAGCTACATGCCCAAGGACAACAACTCCGGCGACAGTTTCTACTTGATCCATATCCATAATTCCAGGAACATAGAGTACAGGTTTTCCCATTTCGGTGGAACGACCAACAGCTTCTTCCACGGCTTTTAAACCGGGAATAGTACGCAGAAAAATCTTCTCACCTCTTTTTGCCATGCGGGTTGAGTAGATCAACACGCCTCCGACAATGAGGATTGACCAAAACATGACACTACGTTCAGAGACAAAATATGGATGTCCCGCAAACCAGTAAATCATGAATAGGACGAAGATGATGCCGGCAACAGACCAGAATTGTTTATCTTTCACTGTGCTTCTCCGTTTGTTTGTTTTTTATCTTCTTGTTCAAGTTGTTCAAGTCTAGAGATCAATAATTCCACATTGCTCGGCTCTTCAAACAACTCGGCAGCTTTATAATATCCATCAGCCTTTATAAAAGCGCCGACTAACGGTCCAAAAAATATCATGGTATGGCTACCCAACAAAGCTAAAGGTTTCACCATTTCCAATGTAAAGACCGCGGCAGTAATAAAACCACTGTTATAAATTCGTTTAGCTATCCGCTCAATAAATGCCAGGTCTTCTGCTGACAAACCGGTATCACTTTTTGATTCTGAAGTCTTAATCAGTTTCGACCATCTCCAGATTCGCTCGCGGTATGACCATGACTTGATCATCAATCTTTATTTCGGCTACGCGTACCATGGTTTCAGATTCCATTTTCTGTAATTCAGGTGGCAATGAAACCACAGTTCCTATTCTACCAAAGTGAGGTGCCCGAATTACACGAACCAGGCTTCCAGGTTGTATACCCTCGTTGATTTGAATGGCATGTACATCACCTTTGATGTCTTCAGGATTCAATGGAATGACAATTTCAGGACGAATTACACCAGCTCGAATCTGTGTAGCGCCATTGATAGATGTAAATTTTCCATGATGTTGCTTGAGCAGATCAAAAGTTCTGGATCCCATTCGAATCTCACCATAACCCTCTGTGAGGACCAAGGAGGTTACAAGATCCTCAGAGCCAGTAATGGCCACACCCAATGTATAACCCAGAATCTCTTCCAGATCAAAATAATTGAAGCCACCGACTACCACGCCAGCAACCTTCATGCTGAGAGCTTTTTTATAGGCTGCCAGACTGATAAATGATCCACCGACCAATACTTTTCCAGCATGTTCAGGCTTGATCATATCTGCAGTGAGTTCATCCTCGCGACTATCAGTCACTACAACAAGCTCTCCCCTGCTCTCACCGCCAATTCCAAAAATACCCTGTATAAAGACAGCTTCAGTCTCAATGATCACTCCCTCTTCAGGCACAACCTCAGCCACAACACCGCGAATGTAGGCGTCTACCTCAACTGGAATTGGTGCGTCTCGGAGGACAACCTGACCCGTAATTGAGGATATTGATTCCAGCGTACAGTTGATGGGGGCTTTCACATTGGATTTAAAAAACCCGAAGAGTCCGTTGGTTTCAGCAATCATTTCACCCTTAGCGAACTCGGAGCCAACAGGTTTCAGCATCAATGCTTCCACATCAGTAGGATCTATATTTAATATGTTTCCCACATTCATCATTTGCACATTGCCTGGCAGATGTGTGCGTGCAACAATATCATCTGGGGTGACAGAAGCTTTTACTTCAACCACTACATCCCCCTTTAGGGGTAAAATTCTATCTTTTCTTACTTTGGTTTCGTGGAGGACTTTTAGTCCGGGAGTATACGAATGGGCCATGATCTATGCTCCTCCCAGTAATTCAGTTTCCGGATATTCATTGGTAGCTTTGGACCACTTATTCAAATTTTCAATTCGTTTTGATTTCTCGGTGTTTAGCTCAAAGGGTCGTCCACGACCATCAAAAATCAACCCGACGGTTCCACCGTAGATATCAGTTTCATGAGACTCACCTTTGTCTTTACCGATGGACATGGTCTTTGCAGGTGTCAATTTGGCACGAATAGCCTGGTAAGGTGCGGGGATGACAATGATTTCACCCTGTTTTAGCTCAACTACCTTTTTGCCTTCACCAGGAAGATCAAATTCTACAGTCAAAATCACTGAGCCTGGCTTTGGTTTACCAATGGGAGCAATGCAGGTACCCAGACGGATTAAACAATCCTTTTCAAATACTTCAACAGCTGCCTTGCGAGCATCTTCAGCCATTTCTGAATTTTCGATATTGGCCATAACACCCAATTGTGGCATCATAAAGATCGAATCAACTGCCAGTTGTGTTATTCCCTCAGGAACAAAGGCGTCTATCATCATGCGCATGGCTTGCTCTCTACGTGGGGCATGTGATAACACACCGCCAGAACCAACCAACAGATCCAACTCCATCATGTCAACCAGTGTTTCGCCTGAACCGGATTGATCAAAGGCATCAGAAATGGTTCGTTGTGATTGAACACCTTTCAGGCTTACAGCAAAGGATTTGTGTTGTATAAAGGAAAGCCTCAACGCCTCACGGGCAATG
>JABIFX010000207.1 GCA_018650445.1 Fidelibacterota bacterium | reverse complement strand
GATCATGTTTCTCTCCCATTTTCGAGTTATTAGAAGAATATCCCCCTCGCCATGAACAGGGTGGGATATGCTAAATATGAACCAATTTTAGTATTCAAAAAGTATGTTGGTATTCGAGAATAAGGTAAGAGTGGCGGACGGGTTCCAAAAGAGAATCTGAACACATCTATGTCTTTTTCAAAAGAAAAGGCACTGCGTTTCCACAGTGCCTTTGTTGATTAACATA
Source organism: Fidelibacterota bacterium (assembly GCA_018650445.1). Taxonomy (GTDB): domain Bacteria; phylum Fidelibacterota; class UBA8477; order UBA8477; family JABMPR01; genus JABMPR01. Next base: position 9,453 of record JABIFX010000207.1, on the reverse strand, counting down.
AGTGTTGATTGAGTTTAGTATAAGTACCCTAATCCGATGTAGAGACCAGAATTGCCATCTTGTTCGTCAGATGCCATACCATAATCAACAGCTACAATAAAGTTTTCATTTAAAACAATTCGCAGACCACCGCCATATGAAAGATGCAAGCCTTCATCTGCAGCGACTGGCAAAGTTTGATCCTCTACTTCATAAGGAGTCAGGACCTGGCCAAAATCAGAAAAACCATTGAGAGCCAGATATAGATTTTGTCCACCAATTACCGTCTTAAAGAATTTCCAACGTGCTTCCATGTTGGCCATGAAAATGGAAGTTCCCACAATCCGGTTTTTGAGGATTCCACGCAAAGATTTTGACCCACCCAGACCTTCAGTCATCTTATAGCTACTTTGATACCAGGGTAACATGAAGAAGGGGGCTTCACCCATTTGCTGCTGATAGCCCAAACGGTAAGCAAACGAAAGATCATTCTCAATTAGGGTGAAATACTGTCTGTGAGTGGCAGTCAGGGTAGTAAACGGAAAATCGCTCCCCATAAAACTGGGGTAAGTTGTGAGGAGAGCCTCAGTCCAGATACCGCGCATGGGGTTTGGCTCGTTATCACGTGTATCATATACCAAGCCGAGCTTGATAAAGTTAGTTAATCCACCGTGAGCTTCAACGTTTCTGATATATCCAGCATCAACAAAATTGTCATAAAGAGTGGGGGCACCCAGCGGTAGGAGGTCTTCATCCTTACCCTCGTTCAATCCGTCTTCATCAACGGTGTCTATCTGGGTATCAATGTAACCAAATCCTGCAATCACTCGGATATTGTCATTGATTACACTTTTTTGAAAATCAGCAGTTAATCGAAGTGTGTTGCGCTCGTGACGGTAGAACATCCGGGTTAGATAATTACTTGAATCAGAATCCTCCAAGCCAGGTGTGTAACTGGATTCATAACCATTAAATCCATAAAATGGTAATGCTTGTTCAGTCAAATAACCAGCATAGGCTGTAACCCTGATATCATTGGGAAGTAGATATTTTGAATCAAAAAAGAGAGTGTTTTCCCCACTTCCTTTGGTCGTTCGAGTCCAGGTAGGCTTAATTGTATAATCATAATCAGGGTAATGTGATCCATCACCATAATTGTAAGCTTCAAAAACTATCCCATATAAAAACCCTGTATCAGAATTATAGGCAACTGCCGGTACGCCACCAAAGCCCCAGCCTGTTTTTGCCTCTTGTCCATAGGCGAAAACCATTGTGAAAACCAGGAATACCAATAAGAAATTGCGACTCATACTACTCTCCTCCTGTCATATTTTAGCTATCTAGCAAACTTTCCAAACGCCACGTCATCTCCTTGACAAAGTCTTTGTCTGGATCAAACCCCACGATCTTGTAACGGATTTTTCCTTGTGGTCCTATTATAAACAGACTTGGGATACCTTCCACACCAAATTTTGTGGCAGTATCTTCGGCAAATGCCACAGGAAAAGTGAATTTCATTTCTTCAATATAGGGTTTAACCTTCTCCTTTTCCCGATCGGTAGAGGCTGCTACAAATACAACGCGTTTGTCATTTTTGTAAAGTTCATAGAAAGCCTGGAATTCAGGTAATTCACGACGACATGGATTACACCAGGTAGCCCAGAAATCCACAAATACAACCTTACCAAGCATACTGGAATTATTCAGCGATCTCCCATTGAAATCAGTAATCTGAAAATCCGGGGCAACTATATCAAATACTTCAGAAAGTACTTCTTCCTTGCGACGTTCCTGCAGACTTTCCTGTATATCCTTAAGAAATTTCTGTGGGTCGTCATCTGGATTCAATTTGCTGTAGACATCTTTTACTTTCTGAATGATCGTGACCTGACTTGGAGCCAAACCCAAAGCGGTGATATAGTCTTCCAAAGCACCTTCAAGATCGTTCTTAGTCTCTAAAATCAATCCCCGACGCAGTAGTGTTTCAGGCTGTTCAAAATAATCAAGCGCCAAGCCGTAGGCTTCCAGAGCTTTTTCAGTTTCATTCAATTTTTCAAATATGTTGGCCTGGGTATCATAGATCATGGCACCTAATTCATTTCTCCACTGTAGTGATTCCTCATGAAGCTGAAATTTGACCACTGTGAAGTCTATGACGTCAGTGGCATGATCAAAGAGCATCATCTGATCAGCCATGATCCAGGCCAAGCGGTTACCAAAGGCAATTTGATCAGTCAACTCAAGGGCACCGGTTTCTGGATAATTCTTTAACAGCTCAAATATTTTGAGAAAGCGGGATTCATCCTGCTCCAGGATAGCACGTTCAGCAGATCGTACCATGGACATACCCGCAGCATATTCCTCTGGATAATTCTTACTCAGTTCATAGCTAAAGTCCATCCAAACTTCATATTCCAATTCCTGCGCAACTGTATCCACCAGCACTTTTAATCTCTCAGGTGATACCTCAGCCTCTTTTTCACAAAAGGTCAACAGTAGTGTCAGCCCAACTATGAACATCATTAATAAACTTTTTTTCATTCCATCCTCTTTTCCATAATTGTAATTTTGTCTAAATATTTGTCAAAAACTTAAATACTGTGGGAACCATCCATGACTTTCCATAATGATCTACAAAGCCCACGTGTCCCCCCTTCTCTGTCAACAACGAGGTTACATTTCCCGTTGAGCTGTGCGGCATCGATGCTTCAGGAACAAATGGATCATCCCTTGAGGCCAAATAAAGTGTGGGCACAGGGATATCCTTCAAACAGTTTTTTGCACTCATTTCCAGATAGTAGTGCGCGGCATCTCGAAAGCCATGTATGGGTGCAGTTCCTGCATTATCCAAATCCCAGAAGGTCTTTGCTTTTGCTAATTTTGGACCTATCTCCGCGTCATCAATTAAGGCTGATTTCTGGTGATATTTTTCCAATAAGCTATTCCGAAATTTAACCACATAATTTCTGCTAAACCCGCTACTCATATGATCAGCAGAAGCAGCTAAATCGAAAGGCGCCGAGATTATTGCTGCGGCCTTTATTCTGGTGGTGGCATTTCCCTTAGCCAGGTAATGGGCTACCTGACTTCCACCCAGTGATATTCCCAATAGATAAACAGGCTGGTTAAATCCTTGAGCAGGGAGCCATTTATCCACAAAATATTCTATATCCTCATAAGACCCAGCATGATAAAATTTCCGGCGTCGATTCATGAGACCCCCGCAGCTGCGCATATGCAGAACCACACCTCGCCACCCGCGCTTGACACATTCATTCATGAGCAACTTGGCATAACGACTTTGTGAGCTTCCTTCCATACCATGTATAAGTACCACGAACGGTGCCTCCATATCACCATCTACCCAATCTGCAGCAATGATATCGCCGTCAGGAAGTTCAAGTATTTCTCTATTGTAGTTCGGTGATTTGACAGGCATTAACAGTGAAGCAAATACTGATTGAAAATGACCGTTGGGTAGCCAGCTGGCAGCTTGAAAAGGGCTAGGTTGAAATTTTTCCATGGATATGAAAATAGTCGTCGAAGGTCGCATACCAAGTGTATTTCAAATTTGGTGCCTTATGCAGTAATTTGAATCTGACCTTCGCTTCAGTTCAATGCCTGAAGCAGCCAACGACTAGGACAGGCAGGCGAGTCTGCCCTATGTCTTTCCATTTGACAAAACTCTCCTTGTCTCGCTGAGGGGACTCGAAGCGAGAGTCATACGGGTATCATTATCCTTCGAGTTTCCTCGTTACAATCGGCCTCAGGAAGACGAAACTACCAATTTCTTTCAATTCTGGCTTGCGTCGACTACATTTTCACCATGCTCACACCTTTATTCAAGCGCAGTTTAGTTTTTCTGTTCCTGGTCATGCCTGTGTTAGCCTGCCGTATGCTGGGTGTGATTGCGCTACCAGATCATTCTCTAAGTAGTACCTATGTAAATGGTCAATTGCACCCCTACCTTATGGAAGAGTTTGAAGAATTTCGTTTACAGGGTGGCTCTGGAGGATGGCCATACAATAATAGTGATGGCTGGGGTATGACGAGTTATCATTTATCTCAGAATATTCTGGAGGCACAAACAGTTCGCTCGGAAGTAGAAGCGTTTTCTGACAATAATTATTATTACCAAACTGCTGCCCTCCTCGCGCCGAGTGAGGTACCTGTACTTATGGGACATCTTCGACAAACCAGTTCTGGAGCAGGTGGTATTGAGAATCCCCATCCATTTATATACACTGACGATAGTGGAACCACCTTCAGTTTTGGTCACAATGGCGATCTAAATAAGGATGATCTAAGAGAACTCATTGGTGATGAATGGTTAACAATCAACCCACCTCAGACCTATGGCGGCGGAGCATGGGATGGATCAGGTTGGGAAAATGTGGTTGACTCAGAATTGTTCTTTTTCTGGATCGTAATGAATATAGAATCATCAGCAACTGTAACGGATGGAATTATACAAGCACTTAATCTTCTGGAAGAACAACAACCCATCAACATTAAAAATTTTATGTTTTCAGATGGGCTTGATTTATACGCCTACCGTCGATCTTCAGCCAGTGATATCTACTACTTTGATGCCAGCAATGATCCAACTATCCCGCCGCATCTTTCGAATAGTAATCACCGTGCAATCATGAGCACGCCCCCACCAGAAGGTTTGGTTGCTGAATTGCCATGGCTGGAATTGGCAGATAGAACCCTGCTCATATTCAGGGCGGATGGCTCAACCGAGCTTCATTCAGGATTTCTTACGACGGACATCAAACATGAAACCAATATCCCTGAGCAAGTATCAATGAGTCTGGCTTACCCAAATCCATTTAATAACAGTACCATCATACCTTTGAGGGTTGATGAGTCAGGTGCTTATACTTTGGGGATATTTAATTCGAGGGGTCAATTGGTCTTTTCAGAAACCAGGACAGTCAACATTGGAGGTAAATACAATTTTCTATGGTCTGGCCGCAATGGGCAGGGCAAGGAGTTGACCTCAGGTAGTTATTTCTTTCAGATTAAAAATGAATCGGGAAATATTTCGACTGGAAAACTATTGATGCTCAAATAGGTTTTATACCCATTAATCCTCTAAATACTGATCCACAGCTCCCACAATATTAAAGATTGCTTGATTATCCACCTGATAGGATACATTTACGTAATCATTCTCAGTGTTGATTTCATACCCCTGCGCATATTCTTCACCGTTTTGAGTGATATCCTTCAGAGCTGAGATGAGCAGTTCTACATCTTCCATGGTTGAATAGAGTCCAAAACTGGCTCTCACCATGCCTGCTTTCCGCATAAATTCAGGGCTCATATTACCGAAATCAATGATACCAAATTCAATTTCTAAACCATCTGACATCATTTCCTTGACATAGGGGTGGGCACAAAAACACTGATTCCTAACAGCAATATTGAAGTAATCATTGAGAAGAGCGGCTACCAATCCATGATCCATTCCAGCGATATTAAATGAAATTGAAGCAGCACGAGGACAAAGGTCCAGATCGGTACCTCCATAGACATGTATTTCTGGAATGTCTGCCATCCCTCTAATCGCAGCTTCCAGGACAATATCTTCCTCTTCCATGAGAGTTTGCATACCAATGCGATCCAGAATCTCTATGGTTGTCGCCAGAGCAATGGCACCTGGGATATTAGGGGTACCAGCTTCTTCACGATCAGGGAATGTATCTTTCACCTGATAGCGATCCTCCAGAACACGATCCACCATGCCACCACCAACTTCTTCAGGCTCTATAGCCAGTAAGTGATCCTTGCGGGCTATGACGACACCTGGTGATCCAGGTGTATAGGTTTTGTGTCCTGAGAAGACAAGGGCATCAATACAGGTGTCAGGATCGTCAGGATAAAACATTTTGGTGGGAAGATGTGCCACACTTTGTGCGCCATCAACCATAAGTAGAGCACCATATTTATGGGCGAGTCGGGCGATATCCTGGATGGGATTAATAATCCCAGTCACATTGCTCACTGCTGTAATTGAGACGTAGCTGACTTTACCAGCACCTTCGCGTAGAGTTTTCTCCAACTGAGGCAAACTGATGCACATCTTATTTTCATTTAGTCCCTCAACCGGCACATGAATAACATTTTTCATATGTTTTCGATGGGGTAAATCATTGGAGTGATGTTCCATGATGGAAATGATAGCTGTGTCCTTCTCTGGATGTACATCACGGAAGACACGTGCCATTCTGTTGATGCCTCCTGTGGTTCCCGATCCGGTAAAGAAGCAGGTGTATATCTCGGGATCAGCGCCGACGAAAGATAAAATCCTCTCATGAGCCCAATCATAGGCAGCAGTGGAAATATGAGCGGAATGGTGGAGCTTGCTATGGGTGTTGGAGTAATGGTCCATGAACTCAGCTGTGATGCTTGCAGCGGGCCGTAGCATGAGTGAGCTGGCAGTCGAGTCCAGGTAAATACGTCTGGTTCTCTCTCCGTGTACCGTCTCATACATTGTATCCAGACCCATGAAGTCTGAACGAATCTTTGCGAGGAGTGCTTTGCCAGTTAAAGATTTTCCAGATGATCCCATTCTTGAACTCCTCATTTATATCACATGAATTGACACACAAACCATACCAGAATATACTCGGGTCAATGCATGACAAAATATTGCAGATCCTGGCGATTCGTACAAAAAAAACAGGGGGGCCGTCCAATGGACGGCCCCCCTGTATACTTTATTTATCGATTGATGTCTATTTAAGCAACATCATTTTTACTATTTGATCTGATCCTGCGGCGTTGATACGGGCAAAATAAATACCAGTTTCAACTGATTTGGATGAAGCATCGGTACCATTCCACTGGTATTGGTAGGTTCCAGGCACTAGTTCTGACTGCACCAAACTACTCACTTCCTGTCCAAGTATATCATAAATGGTCAGGGTCACGAAACTTTGAGTTGGGATTCCAAATTCAATAGTTGTCGTGGGGTTAAATGGATTGGGATAGTTCTGCTTCAAGCTGAGAACCTCAGGTACTTGAAATCTATCAACACTCGCAGCAGTAGGATTGTAGTAACCAGTCCTCATATTATTGCCACGCGCTGTAGACCAATTCACACCAACTTCAGACAGCGTTTTAAGATTGATGATCGTGAGATCACTATCGGTTCCAACGATGATCTCCAGTGTACCATCCTGACTGAAATCAGCTACTGTTGGTGTACCTCGGACAGGTCCCTCCATTGGTATTGGGAAAAGATCGAGGGTACTGCCATCTATGTGAAATACGTACAACTCACCGGAATTTGAGCCAACGACGATTTCAGGTATTTCATCACCATCGAGATCAGCTATGACAGGCGAGCTGTAACAGGCACCACCAAGATTCTGTGGCCAACCTGTCAGTGCATTGCCTTGATAATCAACGACATTGATATTGCCATCCAGGGTTGTATACACGATTTCCAGCGTTCCACTACCATCAAAATCACATACAGCAGCGGCTGTACGAATGCTGGCTGAGCTTAGCTGTTGTGTCCATAAAACGCTTCCATCATTGGCAATGGCGTAGAATTTACCTGCATCCTGACCAGCAAGAATTTCCAGAGAGCCGTTCCCATCTATATCTGCAACAACAGGAGGAGCAGCAACATTGGTGATCAAATCCACTGGAAAACCACTTAACAATTCTCCACTCTGATTGTAGGCAAAAATACTATCACTCCAGGTACCCAGTATAAAATCTTTGCTACCGTCTCCATCGAGATCAGCAATAGATGCACCAGCGGACATTCTTGCCCCAGCAATGGTCAACGGATAGTTTGCCAGGGAAGTCCCATCGTGGTGAACCGCTAATAACTCATAGCCGTATCCTGGAACTACAATCTCCAGGTCTCCATCCCCATCCAGATCATCAAGGGCTGGTGTGCTCATGAGATAATGTGATGCCTCAACTAAGGCTACTCCTGTCCCATCGTGTTGGATAACATGAATTTTGCGATCACGAGAAGTCACCACAACTTCCAGATCACCATCATTATCAATATCGCCAACAGCAGGTGCACCAACGATCCAATTTCCAGTTGCGTATGGAAAACCGGTCAGTTCAGTACCTGCCAGGGTGAAGACATGAACAAGACTATCGGTTCCAGTTACCACAACTTCGTTGAGCCCATCACCATCAAGATCCACGACAGCATTACCGCTCATGATGGCCTTTGATAGTGGGATAGGAAAATTGGCCTGAAACAAATCAATGCTCACGGTGAGTGGAAGGATGGTTTCGTAGGGAACTTCTGTATTCTGATTGGCAACCAGTCTCAGATTAAAATCAAAATCTGATATATCAGGGGCACTTGCAGAAACGGAGAAGGCAAACTTGTCGCTATGATTCGTGACATTATCGCATGAAACAATCATGTTGTAAACAGCCACACTATCCGTAATGGTGATAAGTGGATTGGAGCTGGATAAGTAGCCAGTTACTTCCTGGGCAGTCACAAAGTCGCAATTATTCTGAACAGTAACCGTATATTCTGCTGATTCACCGGGGTTGAGCGTGCCATCCCCATCATCACCCACAACAGATATATTTGTGGAAAGCGCGGAAAGCATGGGAATATTTAAGGGAGGAAGTTCCCCAACATAGCTTGTAAAGGCGTTCAATACTGTGTGATCGGACGCTTGAACAAAGATAACGAAACGGCAATCATCAATAGGAAAGGATAAAGGTATCTGGAAGTCGACCTGTTCTACTGATTGAACCCCTTCTGTGAGGGTGATGCTGGTGCCAGCGGAACTGGGAAACATATTACGCATGACATTTTCGTGATCAGGATAGCCATTGCTACCCATATAGTACAAACCATCCTGGACTAATACCAAGTGGAGGGTGTAGGTGCCATTAATCCCCGTTTCAGGGTCAAGGGTAACCAGACAGCTCCCTAAACCACTCTGATAATCGAAGTTTGCAGCCGCGCTGAGGGCTAATGGAGCAGTCGTTTGCGCATTTGACAATACGTGACTCTCCCATACCGACGTGCTGCCTTCATCATTTTCACCATCTATACACATATACGGCACCCAATTGAGTCCATAATATGTCCGACGAGCATTCCCTTGAGTGGGATTGTAGTCGTAGTACGGATCAGTACCAGGCCATGACATGTGGTAATTAATTTGTGTATGTGTTGTAGGATTATTTTGTTGGAACACGTCCAACTGAGCCCCTGCGGGGCCACAGGAAGGTCAGCCAGCGTTGGTGAAATATTCAGCCAGGACCAATCTTTCGGCGGTATGCCCAAGTGCGAATAACGCAAGCAGTATCATCACTACTGTAGCGAATCTGTTTTTGATCATAATCTCTCCAAGTTGATTATTGTTATTTGCCAATATTCAGCATCATCTAACATATAAAAACAAAGGACTATGTGCCACCACAAAGCCCTTTGTAAAACAATTGTTAACAAACTTTAATAAT
>JABIFX010000058.1 GCA_018650445.1 Fidelibacterota bacterium | reverse complement strand
ATGAATCACTATGGCAAAATGATGTTTCGCTGGATGTACTGGATCCTACTACTAAAGGGTGCTGAACTTCCCATCGAATCACACATGCTCATGGCCGGAAAGCGAGCCTGACATGAGTGGCAGTGACATTTCTGGACAGCTCGCCGAAATCCAGATCACCCTGGACGGCATTACGGCTGAACTGGCACTGGTCAGACAGCAACGCCAGGAGATGGAGGATCTCAAAGAAGATCTAACTCGTGTGGCCAAGGATCTCTTTGCCGGTGCCATCGAAGAATTCGAGGATATTGCACCCTTTGTCAAGACAGGTGACTTTCTGCACCTCGTCAAACTGATTATGAGAAATACGAACAATATCACCGAGGTGATCGGCAAGCTTGAAAGTGCTCTGGATTTCTTTGAAGATTTCAAACCTATCGGCAAGGAACTATTTGGGGATACACTTGATACTCTGGATAAGCTGGACCGAGCTAAATATTTCGAATTTGCCAGCGAAGCCATGCACATCAGTGATAATGTGGTCGAGCATTTTTCAAGAGAGGATGTCAAATTATTGGCCGACAATATTGTACCCATCCTTGAAACTCTCAAATCAATTACCCAACCTCAGATGATGGGAGCTATCAAAAACGGGATCACTATATTCGATAAAATGAATGTGGATGATATCCAGGAGGTCTCAGTATGGAAAGCCATGCGAGAGCTTAACACGCCTGAGATGAAACGCGGTCTGGGCTTTGTTATCGCATTTCTGAAAAATATTTCTAATCAAGAATCTTAAATCTATCAAAGGAGACAAATAAAATGACTACAAAAGAACTTGCCGGAACTTCTGTCGATGTGGACGCAGAGGGATTCCTCACTGATCACACGATCTGGAACCTTGACCTGGCAGCAGCCATCGCCAGAGAAGAGGGTATTGATCCATTGACTGATCGTCATGTGGAAGTCCTCAACTTTATGCGTAAAGAATTTGAAGAAAATGGTACAGCACCTTCAATTCGCAAAATGAATAAACTGAATATTGTTCCTACCAAAGAACTCTATGCCCTTTTCCCTGGTGGTCCAGCGAAAAAGGCTGCAAAAATCGCAGGCCTGGGAAAACCCCAGGGTTGTATCTAAAGGAGAATTGATATGAGTGAACAACCTGAACCAATCAAAAAAGTTTCGCTAATCGTCTCCAAGGGTTCTCTGGTGGATGTTTATCCTGCGCTGGTCATGGGCAATGGAGCTCGCATGGAAGGCATGGATGCCTCCATCTTTTTCACATTCTTTGGACTGGGAGCCCTGATTAAGAAGACCCAGAATTCATTGAAAGTGGCCACGGTGGGTAATCCAGCTATGAATATGGCTATGCCCATGCTAAAAATGCCTATCACCATGCCCTTCCCTACTTTATTGGGAGCCATTCCTGGTGTATCTAATTTTGCCACCTGGATGATGAAAAATGAGATGGAGAATCTGGATATCCCTACGATCCCAGAGTTTCTTGAAATGTTTACTGATGCTGGTGGTGAGGTCTTTGCCTGTAAGCTGGCTATGGACATGTTCAAGCTCACAAAAGATGATCTCTGTGACCAGGTATCATCAGTTTTAACTGTAGGTGAGTTCTACGAACGTTCAGCTGGAGCATCCATCATCTTCACCTAAACTCATTTTACATGACTTATCATTAGCAGCTGGTTTCGATCAGCTGCTTTTTTTTCCAGAAACTGGGGTCCTCAACATCCGGTGGCTGAGGCTCTCGAAGCCATAGTACCCTAAAGTCAGGACATTTCGATGGGTCTTCACTCCCCCCGCCGTTGGCGAGGTTCAGGCTACGCCCCCGCAGGTGAACTCAATGTCCAGGTTTAACACCCTTGGCTGAGCTTGTCATGGTGGTAACGGTTCTTCCCTTCTCACAACGAAACCAACGAAGACCACGAATGATACCATAGTTTATTTCGTTCAATTCGTCAAGTTCGTTGTAAAAATACCTGATTTTTTCCCTCAATGGGAAGTGAGATTGTCATGGTCACGAAAGTTGGTCGTAACCAGTAGGAATTGACATTTCGAGAACCTCAATGTCCGGTGGCTGAGGTCCTCGAAGCCAGAGAGTAATTCCCTAACATTGGGTAACTGAAGAGCCTCAAAGTTCAGGTTTTTTGCAAGCGTGGGATAGTCCAGACAAAAAAAAGAGGCTGTCGATCAGGACAGCCTCTTTTGTAAAGCTATACAACTCTTGTTTACAAACCGAGTCTTGCTTCTGCTATTGTGAGCAGTGTATTAGCATATCCAGGATTGTGGACTCCGTGACTGTGATCATAATAAAGAGCACGTTCGTTCCAGAGTGCTTCAAAAACATCTTTGTGAAACATTCCTT
>JABIFX010000062.1 GCA_018650445.1 Fidelibacterota bacterium | reverse complement strand
TCAGTTTATAGAAAATACAGCTTGAAGTCAAGGTAATTCCCTTTGTTCCAATTGCTTAACATGCCATTGTTTAAGTGATAGATTCACTCCATCAAAATATCCATAGCTGAAATAATTGAGGAAGTCTCCAATGGTGAGAAACGTGTTTTTGTCAAACATTTTTAATTTTGGATAGTGGATATGTCCTGTGATGACAAAATCAGCACCCTCAGCAAATCTATCCTCTGCAAATGAATAATTTTTGCGTATGAGATTCAATTGGTCAAGAGACGTCTCTTTATGATATTTTTTTCGACTTCCTCTTGAGAGCCAGTTTGCGATCCAATGGGTGACATTGGGATGGAGGAGCCATCTAAATGCCCAAATGAAGAGGGGGTGCTGAATAATACTGCGTAGGCGATGATATCCAACATCCTCTGGATCAAGTCCATCACCGTGATTGAAGTAAAATTGCTTCTCCGCAAACTCAATGGTGGCTGCTTTGGGGTAAATTTTCACCCCGATGGTATCTGCTAAAAATGATCCAATCCAATAATCATGATTACCACCGAAATAGTAGATCGTAATTCCAGCGTCAACCAGCTCCTTCATTTTTGAATAGACATCCAGATAAGCCTGGGAAACCACATAGCCATATTCAAAATAGAAATCGAACCAATCTCCTACGATAAACAGGGTGGCTTTTTCGGCTTTCACCAAGTCCATGAGCAGGAATAGCTCTTTGCGGCGTTCGCGTTCAACATCATCAACCTGGATTCGCAAATGCACATCTGATAGGAAGTAAGCTGTATTATTCATTCAGTCAAAATAACCAACTTCGACTAAAGTACCATGCGAATTGTAGGGTTGTAATCATCTAAACGTTATAAGTTGGTCGAAATCAGGTGGTCTGAGCGTTTGACAAATATCAGAGCGAGGCTTATCTTGATCAGAATTATTGGAACCCAAAGGAGCTCCCGGCATACATCTTAATATGAAGAATATATATCTGATAAAGAAAATCCTGTTGACTACCATCATTGCATTGATCGTTTTGGTCAATCCGGTCGAGGCAAAATATGGAAAAAATAAAGTGCAATATCGTGGGATGGATTGGTCGTATATCCAGACCCCTCATTTTGATGTCTATTTTTATGATGGTGGTGAGTCCATCGCGGAATTTGCTGCAAACGTCGCTGAGAAATCTTACGAGCAGATATCCTATCAATTGGACTGGCGTATTAGCAAGCGTATATCAGTACTAGTTTATAATTCTCACAACGATTTTCAGCAAACCAATGTGACTCTGGGTTATCTGCAGGAGGGTATTGGTGGTTTTACAGAATTGTTTAAGAATCGAGTGGTTCTACCCTTCGAAGGAAGTTACGAACAATTCAGGCATGTTCTCCATCACGAACTAACCCATGCTGTCGTCAATGACCTCATCTTCGGTGGAAATGTTCAATCCATTGTCTCAGGAAAAATGAGAGTGAATATTCCGTTATGGTTGAGTGAGGGATATGCAGAGTATTCTTCACTGGATTGGGATTCTCGAGCCGATATGATTATTCGCGATGCGGCCATCAATGGAAGTCTACCTCCCATACAATACCTGAATTACTATATGGCCTACAAGGGTGGTCAAAGTGTGGTCCGCTATATTGGAGAAACTTTTGGCGTGGAACGCATTGGTGAAATATTGCATGAGACTAGGCATTTTAAGGACGTTCCTAAAGCCATAGAGAACACCCTGCATCTGGATCTTGAAACCTTGACTGAAAAATGGCATTTTTCAGTGAGAAAAGATTATTGGCCTGATATTGAAGGCCGTAGCAACCTGGACGATGTGGGTCATCGGCTGACTGATCATAGCAAAATCAGAAACTACTTTAACGTAAGTCCTGCAATTTCTCCCAATGGGGGCAAAGTTGCCTTTCTGTCAGATAGATCAGGATATGCAGATATCTATGTCATGTCCTCAGATGATGGGCGAGAGTTGACCAAAATTATTTCTGGTCAACGCACTGCTGAACTTGAAGAATTGAAATGGTTGAGCCCTGGTTTATCATGGGCGCCAGACAATAGGCACCTGGTATTTTCAGCAAAATCTGGTAATGAAGATGCCCTGATTTTCTTTGATACAGAGAAGGAAACCAGGCATAGTCATAAACTTGGATTGGATGGAATTTTCACTGCATCCTGGTCACCGGATGGTAAATCGGTTGTGTTCTCAGGATTGAAAGATGGGGCCAGCGACCTGTTTCTTTACTCGATTGAATCAAAAGAAGTTACCCAGCTCACCAGAGATTTGTTTTCCGATACACGCCCTACCTGGTCACCAGATGGTAAAGAATTGGCTTTTGTATCTGATCGTGGTAACTCCCTACTGACAGGGCTGGTTACTCCAGGCTCTCCACAGGCGCGTGATATTTTGCATAACCATGATTTTCGCACAACTGACATTTATACTTTGAATATTGAATCGGGACACATCACTCGGATCACCAATACACCTGGCAGTGAGGATTCACCAAGCTATGCAAACACAAGCCCGAAATTGGCTTACACGTCAGATCGTAGCGGAATATGGAATATCTACTTTTATGATTTTGAAACGGAGAATGAACAACCTGTAACAGATATCATGACAGGTATTTTCCAAATAAGTTGGAGCAAGGATGATTCCAGACTTGTCTTTGCTGGGTATGAGAAAGGTGGTTGGGACATTTTTACCATGAACAACCCCCTCGAGCTAAAAGTGCAGTCAAAAACTCCATCATTCTCAAACTATTTAAAGCGGAAAAACATCCAACTGGACCTGACATATACCGATTCCATGCCTGTTCCTGAGAACCAGATTATCAATCCTTTTGAGACCCACATTTTTGCCTATGATAATCAGTTTTCAGAAGCAAAAAGTACAATAGAAACACCGGAAGCAATTGTAATAAACACCAGGGATAGCACGGGCGCTTATGAAGTGAATAAGTACAAAACTCGTTTTACCGTCGATCTGGTTGATGCCCAGGCAGGCTATTCCAATTTTTTCGGTGTCCAGGGAAATGCCCTCATGATTTTTTCTGATATTATGGGTAACCACCAGATTCAATTTGGGTTTGAATTGTACCGTAACCTGGATAATTCTGATCTTATGCTAGGCTATGACTATTTACCTAATCGAGCCAATTTACATGTGATGTTGTATAATTTACCTGATGACTATGTGAGTATTACCCCGGACTATTTTTTAACACTCTGGCATTTCAGGAAATACGGGACAGTCTTTGGACTTGATTATCCTTTCTCCAAATATTCCCGGTTTGAGTCTAGCGTGAATTGGCTGAATGTTTATCAAAGCGTCAGTTATCTGGATCTTGTCGAGGATCGTAATAAGGCTGAATTCTCAACCAATCAAAGCTATGTGCTTCCAGAGGTGAAATTGAGCTTTGATAATGTATTATATGGTAGCCTTTATCCCATATCTGGGTGGCGGATGGAGACAGGTTTCCGGTTCTCGCCAGATATGCCGAACTCGTCTAGACAATTTGCCACTTTCAGAACTGATATCCGAAAATATATCAAAGTGGGCAGAGAATATTCTTTTGCCCTGAGAGCATCTGCAGCCAGTAGTTATGGTAAGACCCCGGAAGTATTTATGGCTGGTGGTATATCAAACTGGATTAATTACCAGTTGGACAACGCATATCTCGATATTCTTTCAGACTATGAGGATCTGTATTTCTCAGAATATGTGGTCCCTGTGCGAGGAGTTCCATATTTTGCATACACGGGAAACCACTACACAGCCTTTAATGCTGAGTTCCGTTTCCCCTTTATTGAATATCTCTCAGTCAAATGGCCGATTTCTATGGTTATTGGAAACGTCAGGGGAGAATTATTTAGCGATTGGGTAAAAACCTGGGATGCCCAGCAGATAGCTGGACTGACTCTTCCTGAAATTCTTTTTAGAGATCAAAGCAATAGCTACTGGGGAACTGGTTTTGGGATGCGTATGAATCTGGGGATATTCGTGCTCCGTTATGATATGGCGTTTGATATGTCTAATGATACCCTCTGGGATAATCGACAGCATATCTGGTCTCTCGGTCTGGACTTTTAATGCAAAAACTGATTCGGCTGCTTGGTCGCGAAACCATTGGGCTGGTTGCTAACATTGGTGAAGTATTCATCCTCTTGGGCCAGGCCTTAAAATGCATCCGTTACTTTCATCAGGATCGGGTTCTCTATAATGAGCAACTCTACCGATTAGGTGTAAAAGCCCTTCCTCTAGTGAGCGTCATCGCCGTCTTTGCAGGTGCTGTAGCTGGTTGGCAGGGTGCCTACCAACTGGAAGATACGTTACCAGCTAGATTTTTCGGGCAGATCGTTGCTGTCGGAATTTTATCAGAGATGGGACCTGTCCTGACAGCATTGGTGCTGGCTGGCCGCAATGGTTCCTCTATTGGTGCTGAGATTGCCACAATGAAAGTTACTGAGCAAATTGATGCCCTTGAGGTTATGGGCATTAACCCCATACGCCACCTGGTGGCTCCACGTGTTCTCGCCATGATAATCATGATGCCATTACTGGTTGTGGTAGCTGATATAATTGCGCTCTTTACAGCCGCATTGATCGGTGATGCTTTTTTTAATATTAGTGTGAGGATGTTTTTCAATTCCTTCCAATCAGTATTCGTGGTCACTGAAGATGTAATACCCGGTATCGCCAAAGCTCTGACCTTTGGAATATCCGTTGGATTGATCAGTTGCTGGGTTGGTCTGAAAGCCACTCGCGGAGCCAGTGGTGTTGGTCGAGCAGCAATTCAAGCATTTGTCATTTCAGCTACCATCATCCTCGTAAATGATTACGCTGTTGCAACCCTCGTTTTTTAAAGAAAGTCAGTAAAAAAGAATATGGCCAAAAGTAAGACTGTATATGTCTGTGATGACTGTGGTGCCGAACATCCCAAATGGGTGGGGAGGTGTGGCAGTTGTGGTGCCTGGGAAACGGTTAAGGAGTTTAAGCAATCAAAACTCAAAGTAACCCCCAGTGGCCCAAGGGCAGAATTAAAACCGCTTGATAAAATTACCCGCGATGCTGAAAATCGGATAAAAACCTCTCAATCTGAGTTCGATTCAGTTGTGGGTGGGGGACTGGTAAAAGGCAGCATCATCCTATTTGGCGGTCAGCCAGGCATTGGTAAATCAACACTACTTCTTCAACTCAGCGGATTCATGGCAGTAGCTGGTCATCCAATATTGTATTTCTCCGGCGAGGAAAGTGGTGAACAACTTGCCATGCGTGCAGATCGTCTTGGTGTAAAGGCTGAAAAGCTCATGTTTGCCAACGATTCTGTCGTTGAAAATATTGCCAGGAGTATCCATGAGCTAAAACCCGCTGTGGTGATTGTGGATTCTATTCAAACCGCCTATTCTGAGGCCGGTGAAAATCTACCTGGGAGTATCAGTCAGGTTCGAGAGAGTGCAGCTCAGCTGTTGCGTGTGGCTAAGGAGATGAATGTTTGCATCATTTTGGTGGGTCATATCACTAAGGATGGTTATCTCGCTGGACCCAAGATGCTGGAACACCTCGTCGATACAGTTTTATACCTTGAAGGCGATCGCCAATCACAGGTTCGACTCCTGCGAGCAGCCAAGAATCGATTTGGCTCTACCAGTGAATTGGGCGTTTATGAAATGGCCAGAGAGGGTCTCATTCCAGTTGAAAATCCAGCGAAACTATTTCTCTCTCAACGTCATTCAGATGTGAGCGGTACGGTGGTTGTCACTAGTCAAGAAGGGAGTCGCACTTTCTTCCTGGAAGTTCAAGCTCTGGTGGCGAGTGCTTCCTATGGGAACCCTCAGCGCAATGTGACTGGTTTTGATCTGCGTAGATTACAGATGCTTCTAGCGGTACTGGAGCGGAGGGCTGGTTTCCAATTAGGTACTCAAGATGTGTTCATTAATGTAGTGAGTGGTTTGAAAATTGCAGAACCTGCTGCAGATCTTGGCGTGGCTATTGCGATTATTTCAAGCCTGAAAAATCGGGTGGTTGATGCAGGAGCCCTCATTATTGGTGAAGTCGGACTTGGTGGAGAGGTTCGCAATGTCGGACAGATTAGAAGAAGGGTTGAAGAAGCGAAAAAACTTGGTTTCAATCGAATCATTCTTCCCCATGGGGAGCATAAGGGACTTGCAGATTTGGGTCTAACCATAGTGCCTGTACGGAGCTTAAGTGCAGCAGTAGATGAAATATTTTGATTATTTTAGAAAAAGATTTGATCCAGTCACATGAAAATTAAAGGTTTAATCACTTGCCCGGAAACCAAAGCTCGGGCAGGCCAAATTCATACTGATCATGGTTCCATCAACACCCCTGTGTTTATGCCTGTGGGTACTGCTGGCTCGGTGAAATCACTTTCCCCGGTTGATCTGATTGAAACTGGATCACAAATAATCCTGGGGAATACCTATCACTTATTACTGCGTCCAGGCATGGAGATCATGGAATCTGCCGGTGGACTGCACAAGTTTATGAGCTGGGATGGTCCCATCCTCACCGATAGCGGTGGCTACCAGGTTTTTTCTCTGGGACAACTCAATAAAATAACTGAGGAAGGGGTTGTCTTTCAATCCCGCCTCGATGGATCCAAGCACAAACTAAGCTCAGAAATCAGTATGGATATTCAACGTGTTCTGGGTTCTGATATTATCATGGCATTTGATGAATGTACATCCTACCCAGCCACCATTCGGCAGGCAAAAGCTTCTATGCAGCTCACTCACCGATGGGAGCAAAGAAGCCTGGACTATTTCCGATCTACTGATCCCCTCTATGGGCACCAGCAACAACTATTCGGCATTGTCCAGGGTAGTGTGTATCCCGAGCTTCGCAAGGAGAGTGCAAAAGTACTGGTCGACATGGGATTTGATGGATATGCTATTGGTGGATTGAGTGTAGGGGAACCCAAAGATGATATGTATGGGATCACGGATGTGGTGACAGATATCCTGCCTCAGGATCAACCGAGATACTTAATGGGAGTAGGCAAGCCAGAGGATCTTGTGAAAGCCGTGAGCCTGGGAGTGGATATGTTTGATTGTGTTCTCCCAACCAGAAATGCTCGTCACGGTATCATGTATACCTGGGATGGACCAGTTTCTCTAAAAGCTGCTCGAGAAAAAGATGCCCATATCCCCTTGGATTCAGAGTGCGGATGCTATTGCTGTCAAAATTTCAGTCGAGCCTACATGAGACATCTTTTTAAGGCAAATGAACTCCTGGTCTACCGTTTAGCCAGCATCCATAATATTCATTTCTATCATGAGTTGATGACTGGTATGCGTAAAGCAATTATTGCAGGTTCTTTTTCAACATTTAAGCAGCAATTTTTTGCCAGATATAATTTAAAACGAGCCGAGAAGAGTAATTAGACATGGAGATGTCTCTTGCCACAGGGTTAATAGAAGCTGAGTTTGTGGATCGACCCAACCGATTCCTTTCAAAGGTTCGAATTGATGGAAAAGTATATGACTCCCATGTGCCAGATCCCGGACGTCTGAAAGAATTGTTATTCCCTGGGGCCCGAGTCCTGGTGGAGCCTAAATCAGGGGCAAAGAGAAGAACCAAGTTTGCCACAGTGATGGTCTATTCTGGAGATGAACTCATTTCTATAAATTCGCAACTACCCAATCGATTTGCACGTTTCTGTTTGGACAATTCACTCATACCGGAATTCAGAGGATGGACTGTCAAAAAGCAGGAATACACTTTTGGGAAATCCCGGTTTGACTTTTTACTGGAGCGAGATGGCCAGGAAAAATTGTTAGAAGTTAAGTCAGCCACCTTGGTTGAGGGTGGAATTGCCAGATTCCCAGATGCCGTAACCTCCAGAGGTAGACGTCATGTCCTTCATCTCGCCGAATCTATCACGCCAGAGCGCTCTGCAGCTGTTCTATTCATAATCCAACGCTCAGACGCCATCTCCTTCGAGCCCCATTGGGGGAGAGACCCGAAATTTGCGCAGGCGCTTCAGAGTTCAGTCAGAGATGGTGTAGAATTGGTAGTCTACACGACGAAATTAAAACCCAATTCAATGACCCTGAGATCTTCGATTCCCTTTAGCCTGGAGCACAAGCATGCCTAAACCCCAATACACTCTGCTTATTTCGACCCTACTGCTTGGGCTCATTATGACTTGTGCAAATGAACGCCCCATTACTGGTGGCCCGGAAGATAAAGAGGCTCCGCTTATCATCTTCAGCCTACCTGAGAATGAGACCGTCAATGTGGATCCCAATACTGAAATTTTGATTAAATTTAATGAACAGATGAAGAAATCAACATTTACATCTTCTCTGCAAATTTGGCCACGCCCCCCTGGCGAATACGAAATAAAATCGAGTTGGACTTGGTTAAAAATAAGTTTTAGTGAAGCGCTTGACTCCAATGAGACCTATCTCCTCACACTGGATAAAGGCGTCCAGGACTTACGTGGCAACGGACTTGAAGCCACCTATGTCATGGCCTTTAGCACAGGTGGAGATCTTAATGCTGGCCGTCTGACAGGGACAATCTCTGGGTCCGAGGATGTAAAAAAGAATGGGGACCTCCTGCTGTATCGTCAGTTTGATACTGATCTTGGTCAATTGAGACAACAAGAGGCTGATTATGTTTTTCAGCCTAATGAAATTGGTCATTTTGAGCTGCCCTATCTGTCTGAACGTTCATATACGCTTTTTTATCATTGGGACAGGAACAAGAATAAGCTGATTGATGGTGATGATTATTTTGGAAGACCAGAAGTCGCTTCAGTGTGGGCACGAACAGATAGCGTCCTCACCATACATAAAATTTGGCCACAGATTGTTCCACTGGAAAGTCTAAAATTACTTGGCGTGTCACAGCTAGCGGATCAATTCATTCAAATCAGAGCAAATCGAACGGTCTCAGCAGCAGCCCTTGAATCAGTTGAGCTCATTATTGATGATATTAAAACACCCGTACTGGGAGTATCAAAAGTTGAAGATGATGAGTTTGCCATGATGCTAGATGTTGCAACTCCTTTAATTGATAGTTCTCAGGTTTGGATTCATAAATTCTTGGATACGAGTGGTTTTATGCTGAATTCCGATACCCTGACGCTTACCACCCAATCTGATTTTGATACCCTGGTGTTGGGAAAAATAAATGTTGATTGGGTGAATGTGGACAATTTTGAGATTCCTCAGGAGACTTCGCGAATTAAACTGAATTCAAATCTGCCCGTTCTGTTCAAATCGGATTCTGCATTTACGCTGGTCGATAGTAATGTGGACTCAGTTGAAATAGCAGGGACACTTAAAAAAGTAAATACGATGGAATGGTTATTTAGCACAGATTCTTTACTCGAGGATGGTAAAACCTACCAGTGGCAAATAGATACGAAACATCTTCACGCAGCTCTAAATGGCCCTGAACTGGACAGCCTTATGTCGGGCAGTTTAAAAACCGTAAATCAGGATTCTCTGGGTAGCCTTAAGGTCATGCATATGGGAGTTGATGTTTTAGAATGTCGTTTGACCGGGAAGGGTATTGATCGTCAATTTCAGCTTAAACCAGGCGGGGTCATTACCATAGAGGGTTTACCTGCACGATCCTATGCCCTGGTTGCCTATGTTGATGAGAATGGCGATGGGCGTTATCAGAGTGGTGGTCTAGGACCTGCTGCAAAATCTGAACCCTATTGGTTTTATCCAGATGAGATTAAGGTGAGAGCCCGCTGGGAAACTGATCTGGGAATCTGGATGTTGCATGAGTAAACCGATTGATTGTTATAAGTACGTAGGTGCAGGCAACGATTTTGTCATTTTTGAAAACTGGAATGGGGATCTAAAACTTACTGTTCAGCAGATTGTTAGTATTTGTGATCGTCATTTTGGGATTGGTGCAGATGGCATATTGATTCTTCAGCCCCACAATTCAGCAGACTTTCAAATGAATTATTTTAATGCGGATGGTTCCCGGGGAGAAATGTGTGGGAATGGTGCCCGTTGCCTGGTGAGCTTTGCCGAATTCCTGGGCCGGGCGAAATCATCTGGAACTTTTTCTGCAGATGACGGGATTCATTATTATAGCATACATGGCGATCTGGTGGATGTGGAAATTATAGTTAATGGAGAGTTACAGGGTTGGGATATTCCCAGAATTGGTTGCGGATTTATCGATACGGGTGTACCCCACTTAATTATTCCCTCACAGGATGCTGCCTCAGAAAATCTTGATCCCCTTGGGAGAAAAATGAACTCTCATGAAGCACATCCATTGGGTACCAATGTTAATATTGTGGAGAAATTGTCTCACTCTGTCAAGGTGAGGACCTGGGAGCGGGGTGTCAATGTGGAAACCCTGGCCTGTGGGACCGGTGCAGTGGCTACAGCGATTTTTGCGCATAAAAAATGGAACTTTGAATGGCCCATCAGACTCTCATTCCCAGGTGGAGATCTGGAAGTAGATCAGCGGGGAAATCAGTATTGGTTAAAGGGACCTGCGCAATTAGTTTTCAAAGGTCATTTATCGCTATCCAAGCTTCATTGTAATTAGAAGAAAAGAGGAGAAAAGAAGAGATATGTCTTTTTTTGCAGTCATAATGGCAGGTGGCGTTGGTAAGCGCTTCTGGCCACAGAGCCGTCGGGCTACTCCAAAGCAGCTTCTACCCATAGCTGGTGATGAGAGTATGCTGCGCATGACAGTTGATCGCTTGAAAAATTTCACAACCGCCGATCAGATTCTCATCATTACAAATTCAGATCAGGAAAAAGTCATTCGACAGGAATGTCCTGAACTACCAGAAGAAAATATTCTTATTGAACCAGAAGGTAAAAATACCGCACCAGCTATTGGATTGGCAGCTATTATTATCCAGGACAGGGATCCAGACGCCGTCATGGGTGTTTTTCCGGCAGATCATTATATTCAGGATGTAAAATCATTTTCAGAATATATGCAGCAGGGAATAAAAATTGCTAACGAGATGAGGGGTCTGGTCACCTTTGGAGTGGTTCCAACTCGACCTGCTACTGGCTATGGATATATCCAGTTCCATGATCGCACCAATCCAGATGAACCCATTTTTGCCGTGAAGGCATTTGCGGAGAAACCCGACCTGAAAACTGCCGAACTCTTTTTGGGGAGCGGTGATTTTTTATGGAATAGTGGCATGTTTGTCTGGCGAGTTGATAGTATCCTGAAAAGTTTTCAGGAATTTCTGCCAGAAATATGGGACAGTTTGGAAAATATCAGGGGTGCCATTGGCAAACCTGTCTGGGATTCAGTGCTCACCGTAGAGTGGGCTACTCTGAGAAGTATATCTATTGATTATGGCGTCATGGAAAAAGCTCGAAACGTCTATGTCGTTCGTGTGGACTTTTCATGGAATGATGTTGGCTCGTGGGATGCTGTCCATGAAATGCGAAAGAAGGACAAGGACAAAAACGTTTCAAAAGGTGAAGTGATATTTCATGGGTCAGAAAATAATCTGGTATTTGCAGAGGGGAAAACAGTAGCCATTGTAGGAGTGGATGATCTGGTGGTTATTGATACCAAAGATGCCCTTCTGATCATTCCTCGGGGACAGACTGAACGGGTAAAGGAACTCGTGGATGGTTTTGAAAAAGAGAAAAGGAACTCATTACTATAAATGAAAGCTGATCGCATAAGAGATGAATTCGAATCTCTGGCTGAAAAATTAGGCTACACCATACGCTATGAAAAAGGCGATTTCAAGGGAGATGCCTGCCGAATAAAATCGGAGCGGGTCATTATCATTAACAGGCTCATTCCTGTCACACATCAGAATTATGCGTTTTCACGAATATTTGCCACTGAAGACTTGTCCCAATTGAGTGTTCTTCCCGTCCTACGCTCCATGATTGAAGAAGTTGGTGGCGGTGCGGAAACACTTTTTGACCAGGGAGAGCAACATGCTTAGACGCGAAGAACTCCTGGTCTCCCTGGTGCTTATCATCATTTTTTCAATATTGGGCTATCTGGTGAACCAGTATCTGGGATTTGGTGAGCACCCTATTCTGGCCAACGTGGTTTTTGCCACCATAATCATCAATTTGTATCGACCTCTGCGGTCCAGGGGACGTAAACTTGTGTTGCGGCTTATTGCATCCACTTATTACGAACGAAACGAAAATTTCCGAACTATCCTTGACGATCTTGAAAAGGTAGAAACCTACCGGGATATGTTGGATATGGTCCCAGATACCCTGAATCATCTTTTTGAATCAGACATTGTAGCACTTTTTGTGAGACGTAAGGGGGTTTTTAGAGTTGAATCCTCTATCGCACCCAAACCCATCTTCCTGGATGGTATCACGCTGGATAGTGAACACGAAATCCTCAAAAAGCTCGTTGATACCAATCACCATCTCGTGAACGTCAAATACAGTGTCAACGATTTGCATACTGAACCCCTTGATGTGCCTGCCATGGACTATCGAAGTTTTAAATTGTTCCAATGGGCGATTCCTTTAAAAACCAACAACAGATTGGCTGGATTTATTTTACTGGATAAAATGCCCATGGATATGCAGGCGAGACGTTCTGGAACGCTTTACAATTTTGTCGTGGATCAAATTGCCGTTTTACTGGAAAAACGGAAACTTTATCATCGTATCCAATTGGAAGCTCGGAAGCAGGAAGCTCTCACACTTATTGCCAACAAAATGGCAGCAACGCGAAATACAACCCGCATCTTTAATCTGCTGTTAGACGAAGTAAACACCATTGTTCCGTTTGATGCCTGTGGTGTCTTTCTGGCTTCATCAGAAGGTGTGAATATCGAAAAATTTCTCCAACGCGGATATGATATCCGTCGTCTAAATCCTTTAAAATTAAAAATTGGTAGGGGCATAGTAGGTAGATGTATAGCATCTAAAAAACCCATTTCCATCCCCGATGTTCGACGAGAAAAAAACTATTTGTCTGGAAGAACAGACTCCCGTTCTGAATTGTGTGTTCCCATTGCCGGTGGTTCCATTATTTACGGTGCCATGAATCTGGAATCCAATCGTGTTGCTGCTTTTAGTGAGGATGATCTAGATTTTCTCCAAACCATTGCCACCCAGGCCGGCGTGTTGATGGAACGCTACAAAATTGATAAGCATGTCAATATACAAAGTGGTTTAAGTGAGGATATGGCGAAAGCTGAGAGTATTCAGAAATCACTGCTTCCCAATCAAATTCCGACCCATGAGGAAGTTTCATTTGACCTCAGATATATTCCCTGCAGGCAAATAAGTGGGGACTTTTACGATCTTTCCAACAAGCCCGAGGATGTTTTTAATATTGGTATTGGGGATGTGGTTGGCAAAGGAATCTCCGGTGCCCTCATTATGTCAAATTTTTACGCGGCTTACCTGAACGAAACTCAAAAGAACCTTCCTCTCGCCACTACGATGAGCAACCTGAACAAATATTTAACTAATGAAACTGAGTTGGATGAGCAGATCACCTTTTTCTTGTCCAAGATGGATGTGGATGAGGGCGTGGTCCGATATGTGAACGCCGGGCATCCTGCACCACTTATATTTCACGAGGATGGAAGTATTGATCGTCTGGAAAGCGGGGGACCGCTGCTGGGTTTTGATCCTGAGTTCACCTACGAAATGGGTGAGGTTCCGTTAAGAAATGGTGATTTACTGCTCATGTACACTGACGGTGTTACTGAGATCGTAGGAAGTGCCGGCCAATTGTTGGATGAAAGTGGTCTCATCGGTGCCGTACAGAATCATCTGGATCAAAACGTTTCTCTCATTGCCAGTCTGTTGCTGGATAAGATCGAAAAATTTAATCGCAAATCTTCCTTTGAAGATGATGTTACATTTATTGTGGGCCGGTATTCTGGCATCCCGACAGAAGTAGCAGATGGAACGAGTTAGGCGTTAGGATTTAGTCCCCATTACTATACCCAGCAAATCTACCTCAATTCGTTATAGATAACCGACTCGGAGAGTTAAAAAATGTCTTGCGAATCCTCAAAATATAGAGATTTTTGGACGCTCAATAATTGAGCCGAAATATTATTATTTATGCTTCTCTGGATCAAACAAATAACCAGTTTTCATGCCATGTCTCGTGGTATGAAAAATTTAATTATATACGCTTAACATTATCGAGGAGTTGAGAATGAAAGACTATTTGACAAAGGATATCCGAAACGTTGCCATTGTCGGCCACGCTTCGTCAGGTAAAACCGCCTTGACTGAAGCCATGCTGCACTCTGCAGGACTAACCACACGGATGGGGACCATTGCAGAAGGAAACACCAAATCTGACTATCGTCCCGAAGAGATCGAACGTCAGTGCTCAGTTGGTACATCATTGATGGCCATTGAGTGGCAGGAAACTAAATTAAATATTTTAGATACCCCAGGATTTACAGATTTTGTAGGTGACGCACTGAGTGCAGTGAGGGTCGCCGATACCAGTCTAATTGTTGTTGATGGAACTCACGGTCCCGAAATGGGCACCGAAAACATGTGGAATTATAGCCATGATTACCACATTCCCCGTACTTTTGTAGTTACTGGACTGGATAAAGAAC
Organism: Fidelibacterota bacterium; assembly: GCA_018650445.1. Lineage (GTDB taxonomy): Bacteria > Fidelibacterota > UBA8477 > UBA8477 > JABMPR01 > JABMPR01. Next base: position 87,180 of record JABIFX010000062.1, on the reverse strand, counting down.
ATTCTGATTTTCACAAAGCTTTTGATAGCATTAAAGAATCCTATGGCAACCACGTCACTGCATTGCAGCTTCCTGTCAATGAAGGCATCGGCTTTAACAAAATTGTAGATATCATCCGCAAAAAGACCCTGGTATTCAAAGACAGTAGTGGCAAATACACCATGGAAGATCTGCCAGAAGCGGTTGCTGATGAAGTAGAGACCATGTACACTGAGCTGGTTGAACAGGTCGCAGAATCAGATGAAGCTTTGATGGAAAAATATTTTGATCAAGGTGAATTGTCAGAAGATGATTTACGTCACGGTTTACGTGAAGCCATCATACATAAACAAATCTTCCCTGTATTCTGTACAGCTTCCATTCCAAATGTTGGTGCTTCACGCCTGATGGAATTAATTCAGAAATATTACCCCTCACCAGCAGACATGCCAGCTGCCACTGCAGAAGACGGCACTGAATTACATGCTGACAATCCCAAAGAAACAGCTGCTCTGATCTTTAAGACCATGAGTGAAGCCCACGTGGGTGAATTGAGTCTGTTCCGGGTTTACGCAGGGCAGATTACATCAGGTATGGATCTGGCTAACCCCAACAGAAGTGGTAGTGAGCGTCTCGGTCATGTCTATTCAATTAATGGTCATGATAGAGATGAAGTTCATGCTATCAATGCTGGAGATATTGGTGCCACAGTAAAACTGAAAATATCCCACACTGGCGATACCCTTTCACATCCCAAAAATCCTGTGACCCTCAAGGCCACTGAATTTCCAGGACCAAATATCCAATTTGCAGTGATCTCACTGGTTAAGGGTGAAGAAGATAAAATCAGTTCTGGTCTGACCCTGCTGCATGAGGAAGATCCAACACTGCTTTATGAAGTAGACTCTGAATTACATCAAACTGTCCTTTCCGGACAAGGCGAATTGCAAATTAATGTTGCTTTTGAAAAACTGAAAGAGCGCTTCAAAGTTCAGATTGAGCTGGTTGAACCTAAGATCGCTTACCGTGAAACCATCAAAGGCAATGCTGAGGCGAGATATCGTCATAAGAAACAATCAGGTGGCGCTGGTCAGTTTGCTGAAGTCATGCTGAGAGTTGCTCCATTGCCACGGGGCGAGGGAATTGTTTTTGAAGAGACACTGGTTGGACAAAATGTTGATCGTGTCTTTGTACCGTCTGTAGAAAAGGGAATCACTGCTGCCTCACATGAAGGCTTCATTGCTGGTTTTCCCATCGTAGATGTGAAAGCAACTTTTTATGATGGAAAAATGCATCCAGTTGATTCCAAGGATATTGCCTTCCAGATTGCTGGTAAAGGGGCTTTTCGCGATGCATGTCAACAGGCAAAGCCAACCCTGCTAGAACCTATATTTGATGTTGAAGTTCGCGTTCCTGAAGATTACATGGGTGATGTCATGGGTGATCTGACTGCCAAGCGTGGTCGGATTCTGGGAATGGACGCCGAAGGACATTATCAGGTTCTTAAAGCTAAAATTCCCCAGGCAAATCTCTTTAAATATGCTTCAACCCTGCGTTCTCTTACCCAGGGAAAAGCTTCTCATAAGCAGAAATTCTCGCATTATGCTGAGCTGCCTAAGGAAGAAGAGACCAAGCTGATTGTTGCTCTTGAAGCTGCAAAAGAAGAGGAATAAATAAACCTCGATCACATGATTTGAAAGTGTGATCAATTGAATATCCCAGAGCCGGAGCGTCCCTGAGAAATAGAGACGGTTCGGCTCTTCTTAACTCTGGAGTAATTATGGAAAAAATGTGGGCACCCTGGCGTATGGAATACATACGGTCCATTAAGCAGGAGGGCTGCATATTTTGCGATAAGCCGAAAAACGATACGGATCGTGAGGATCTGCTCCTGTATCGGGGTGAGAACTGCTGTATTTTGATGAATCTGTATCCCTACAATAACGGTCATATCATGATTGCCCCTTATGAGCACACTCATCTTATGGAATCATTGCCAGCCAGCACCTTAGCTGAGATCATGGCGCTTGCTCAGGAAAGCATGAAGATTCTCCGTGCAGAATTTAGAGCTGAAGGATTTAATCTTGGTTTGAATGAAGGTGCCATAGCCGGAGCAGGTATTGCTGAACACATCCATTTTCATATCGTGCCACGTTGGGCAGGGGATACCAATTTCATGCCTGTGACGGGACATGCCAAGGTTCTGGTCCAGGGTTTGAAAGAGTCTTACGATGTCTTAAAACCACATTTTGAAAAAATCACCCTGTAAGCAGTTGACAGCCTATATGGCGAAGTTTATATTCGCGAGCTTTTTAGGTAATTCCGGAGTAGCTCAACGGTAGAGCGGGTGACTGTTAATCACTAGGTTGGGAGTTCAAATCTCTCCTCCGGAGCATAAACAAAAAGACCTCATCGAAAGATGGGGTCTTTTTGTTTATAGTCACTTCGTGACAGATTTGAACGGAGAGGAGTTCACCGCGTAGTGAAACGAAGCAGAGGCGGAAGCAAAGCTGAACGCCAAATCTCTCCTCCGGAGTAAAACAAAAAAGCCTTCCCATTCGGGAGGACTTTTTTGTGTTACTGAGGGTATGAGTTGAACGATCATACTGCGAAGCACAGGAGTTCATCAGGAATGAGTTGCCAATGGCAAGTCATGGAAGAAGGCGAGAGCGAAGCTCGCAGCCAAATCTCGACTAAAATTGGGACATTTCGAGAGCACTTCGACAAGCTCAGTATGATACCTCATTGTCCTGTTCCTCCCACGATAATTGATATCGCAAAGCATGAAACTGGTAATTATTAGTTTGCATTTATTGAATATTAGTAGTATAAGCAACTAATAAATGGAGACCTTATGCGAGAATCATCAACAAATGGGATCGAAGAGCTAGAATATCTTGGGTTTACACAGCTGGAATCTGAAGTGTATACCTTCCTGCTGGGCGCAAATGCTTCCACCGGATATGCAATCTCGCAGGCGATAGCTAAACCAGCCGCTAACGTTTACAAAGCGATAACTACCCTTGAAAATAAAGGTGCCGTTTACGTTGAGGAAGGGAGTAGTAGACTTTGCACAGCTGTCTCATCTGATGAGCTGTTGAATGCTCTGCACACTACTTTCATGAACCAAAAGAACAGGGCGGAGAGGTTCTTGAAGCAAATAGAGACCTCTGAACCTGATGATAAAGTTTATCGTTTAAAGAATATTGAGCAGGTCTACGAAAAATGTCGTGTCCTGCTTTCTCAAGCCAATGATATAGTACTCATTGATGGGTTTTTACCAGCGCTCCAACCCTTGTTGGAAGACATTATGCAAGTGCATGATCGGGGCGTTAAGGTTGCATCACACAGCTATGAAGATGATGTGGTTCCAGCAACCAGGGTTTTTCATAATCCAAAGGGTAAACAAGTACGCGAAAAATGGAAAGGTCAGTGGCTCAACCTGATAGTTGATGGGAGTAATTTTATCATGGCTTACTTTTCAGCAGATCTGGCGAAAGTTCACCAGGCCGTCTGGAGTCGCAGTGACTATATCTCAGGAGTTTACTATTCAGCCCTGCAGGCAGAACTGCAGCTTTCAGAACTGAAAAGCACTCTTCTTAAGGCAGATAGTCTAAAAGAGGTCCACAAACTCATAGGAGGAATGGAGCAGTTCTTCTCGATCCCTCAGAGTAGTGGCAACGAATTAATGAAGAAATTTCAAAAAAAATAAGTGGAGACTAAAATGCGTTATTTAATCATTATCATCTGCATACTACTTGGCTCGTGCATCAAAGTGAACACAGGTGCAGAGAATCTAAAGCTACATGAATTGGATCAGAAAATAATTGCTAAAGTAGAAGCCAGGCAGAGTAGCGGGTTTTGGGATGCAATGCAGAATCTGGACTATAATTATGTGGATCAATTTGCTGACTCCAGTGAACAGGGCCAGTTTAGTAAAGCTATCAAATCTTTGCTGACTGGTGATTATCATATAAGTTCGAATATCCTCGAGAAACTGGTTGAATCAAGCAGTGACACGTTATTTGTCCAGCATTCCGGAAGTTTACTCGCCGGGATCTACTTGTTAACATTTGATTGGGACGCTTTTATTGAGCTGGATAGCAAATTGCCACAGGGGATTGATGATATGAATACAATCTCAATGGTAAAGGCCTGGAACAGACAACCGACTGAAGTGATCAATTTTCCAGAAACGCCCCTTACAATAGCTATGGAAAAATCGATTTCCGGTGTTCCTATGATAAAGGTGCTGGTCAACGGCGTGGAGCAAACCTTCTGGATCGATACCGGGGCAGAATTCACAGTTCTCTCATCTGACATCGCTGAAGAATGTGGTGTGAATTTACTCATAGATGAAGCCAGCAAAGTTGGTACCTCAACGGATAAAAAAATTGATCTTTGGCCAGGGATGATTGAGGAATTGAAGATTGAAGATTTGGTTTTTGAGAATCATCCAACTTTTATAATCAGTAAGGAGGATCTGGAATTTCGACTATTTAAAATATTCAAGATTTTAAAGATTGACGGAATTCTGGGCTGGAACGCGATCCAGAATCTGAAATTAGAAATTGATTATGCCAATGGTTCTGTCACTTTTCAGAAACCAGAGTTGGACCAGCAGGAAGAGCGGAATTTTCATTTTTTCACACAACCATTTGTCACAGTATCAGATACAACCGGTATCCCCTTACAATTTTTTATGGATACAGGAGCCAATACGACGAGCTTGTATGAACCATCTTATGCCATTTTTGATACGAGTTCAGCAGAGATAACCAGGGCCAAAGTGGGTGGAGCTGGAGGGTTTCAAGATGTGACTAAACTATTACTAAGAAACCAAAGTCTAATTCTTGGCACAACCAGGCTGGATTTTGCCGAACTAAATGGAAAGTCACCTAAGGGAGATGCAAAAGAAGGTTTTATTTTGTATGATGGAATCCTGGGCTCAGATATTGCGCAAAACAGCGTATTGGTTTTGGATTTCCAGAATGGTAGGTGTGAATTGAAACCATCAGTTCAAAAATAGGTTACAACAAATAGATCGAAACGGGCAGGCAATGAAAGAAACACGGTGAGAAAAGAATGATGACCGTGGAGCCGTTGTGTTATTAGTGAAAATTAATTGGGCACGGACTGGAAATATTAATCAGGCAGGTCATAATTTTAAAGGATTCATAAATGGGATAAAATGCTCTAAGTGAAGAACAGCTTGGACGTATTGAGGACGTAATTGCATTTTGCTTATAGTCACTTTCATGCAGATTTGAAGATGGAGTAATGTGATCCATGGTATTTGCTGTACTTTTTGCGTGCAAAATTCTGTAATACTTGTTCACACACGTATAACACCCTATCTTCAGCCCAATTAATATCAATTAGCTCTATTATATTTATATCTCAATTGGGCTGCAACACATGAATAGAATTCGACCACGAAGGGGAAATTAGGTACCAAATCATGAGTGCTGAATTCCTGGATGATCAAATAATAAAATCATGCTTGTGTATGAAAGGGAGACCATCATGAAACCTGTACTTTGGATACTAGTACTAACTGTAATATTTGCCGGTTGCGGACCTGATAAAAAACAAACCACCGAGCAAAATCCCCCAGTCGCCCGCATAGAAAATGTTGGTACAGAATATTGGGGGACCATTGTGGATGATCCCTATCGCTATATGGAAAAACTTGAGGATCCCTATGTAATGAAATGGATCAAAGGGCAGGCGGACTATGCCAAAAATATTTTGACCACCCTACCTGCGCGTCAGGGTCTGTTAAATCGGATGCTGGAGTTGGATTCAGGAAAACCTTTTACTACCTATGGCTATACCTATCTAAAGGATGGTACACTATTCTATTATAAACGAAATGCCGGAGAAAACCTGCCCAAGTTGTATGTGCGCACATCCTCTGGAACAGAAAAATTACTCATCGATCCTGAACAGGTGGTAGCTGAGGAAGATCAGCATTATTCTATTTGGAAATACAGCCCCTCAATGGATGGGGAGGTTTTGGTTTACGGACTTGCTAAAAGTGGATCAGAAGAAACCGTATTGCACATTTTAGATATAAAAAGCGGCAAGCATCTACCTGAAACAATTGACCACCTTGAAACTGCCTATAACCGACCTCAATGGCTTCCAGGGGGAGATGGTTTCTTCTATAGTCGCCGCCAGTTTCTCTCCGAGGATGCTCCCGTAACAGATATTTATAAAAATACAAAAGTATACTTTCATCGCCTCAATACTCCTGTGAAGCAGGATCAATTTATCGCTGGAATAGATCTCTCTGAGCATATGCCTCTTGGAGAAGACGACTTCCCAAGCATATATATTTCATCTGGATCAAACCATGCTGTGATCAAGGTAAAACACGGAGATTCTAACGAGCTCGCCCTCTATGCAGCACCTATCGCAACACTCCTGCAGGAATCCATACCCTGGAAAAAAATATGCGGCGTGGAGGATGAAGTGACCAGTTATACCGTTCACGGAGATGAAATATATCTACAATCAGCAAAGGACGCTCCTCGTTTCAAAGTCATCCGGACTTCATTGAGCAATCCTGATATCGCAAGGGCGCAATCGGTAGTTCAAGAGAGTGATGCAGTGGTAGATTATATGACAACCTCATCCAAGGCTCTGTATGTAGGAGTCAATGATGGTGGAATTGACCGTATCTTGAGAATTGACTATGATGGTGCTAACAAACTGTTGGCTATGGAGCTGCCTGATAATGCCTCAGGCTGGGTTACTTCGGCGACTCTCTATCGGGAAGAAGTGTTGATCAGGACCAGCTCATGGACCAAAGGTGGATCAGTTTACTCCTATAATCCTGACGACAACACATATAGTATGACCGATTTGCTACCCAAAGGTGAATTTGATGATCTACCAGGATTTGAATCAAAGGAAGTAAAAGTTAAAAGCCACGATGGGGTTGAAGTGCCCCTGTCAATTATTTATAGAGCAGGGATTGAACTTGATGGGAAAAACCCTGCACTGATTAAAGGATATGGCGCTTATGGTAGCATTTCATCTGTCTATTATAATCCGTTGAATATTGCCTGGCTTGAACGCGGTGGCGTTTTGGCTATTGCACATATCCGTGGCGGCGGTGAATATGGAAAAGCATGGCATCATGCGGGTCAGAAAACGACCAAACCAAATACATGGAAGGATTTTATTGCCTGTTCAGAGTATCTCATCACAAGTGGTTACACATCTCATGAGCTTATCGCCGGGCAAGGCGGTAGTGCTGGAGGAATTACCATTGGTCGGGCAATTACCGAGCGTCCGGATCTATTCAAAGCAGCCATCATCAATGTCGGTGATCTAGATGCCGTGCGTATGGAGACAACTACCAATGGCGTACCAAATGTCTACGAATTTGGGACAGTAACAATAGAAGAAGAATTCAAGGGGCTACTTGCCATGAGTTCATATCACCATGTCAAGGAGGGAACGGCCTATCCTGCTGTGCTTTTGACCCATGGTATGAATGATCCTCGTGTGGATCCATGGAATTCAGCAAAAATGACGGCCAGACTACAAGCTGCCACATCAAGTAGTAATCCAGTCCTCTTCAGAGTTGAATATAGTGCCGGACATGGTATCGGATCAACACGCAGACAGTCCTTAGAAGGACGTGCAGATGCATGGGCTTTCCTATTATGGCAATTTGGTATGTAAGAATTTTTGCTTGGCTAAAGCCTATGTTCTTTTCATGAAAATCCATCCTGTTGTTTCAAAACAAGATGGACAGAGCAGCGACTGAAGGTTGTCCTTGGAACTCATCTACAAGTATAGCTAATAAATCATCCAGGAATTTCCTGGATGATTTATCTCAAAACCCCACTGGGGAACCTTATACTTAAAAGGGTTACTTGTCTGAGAAGCTGACTTTTTTGAACCAAACCGCCAGAGCGATGGCTATCAAAGCCAGGTTTGAACATATCCGGGAAAATTCTTCAGCACTAATACCAAGGATAGAACTCCCCAGCATTACAGAAACAATCGCTGAAATTAAGCCTACGCCTGCCAGTACAATAAGACCCAGTGCAACATTTCTCATCATTTTGTGGACTCCTCACAATTACGGTTTATACCATCAATTAAATTCTTGATCCTGTGCTTCCCTGGTTGGCCAAATATGAGCTAAATGTATGTTAAAATCAAAGCTGAGCAAGGATTGATTGTTGATATTTTTGCACCTATCTATGAATCGCCACCAATGCCCACTCTCAATTTCGTACTTTAATTCACCAGCCTCTACGGCAATTGATCTTCACCAACTTGAACACCCTTTTTTCGTGTGATCATTGCTAGAACCATCCAGGCATATGAAAAACATAACAAAATCAAGTATTTACAGTGTTGGGTATTGCTTCATTGTGAGACAAGTGATTACAATTCTGATCTTCTAGTATTAATTGTATTCCAAGTCACATCAGCTAAAAGATTTTTTGAAACGATCCCAAGAACATGTAGGATTTAATAAAAGAGGTTAATCCCATGAGATTCAACATGATAACACAAATGCGATAAGCTGATTAATTCAAGCAAATTGCATGATCTCAAAACAGACTAACACATTAGAATTAATTCTGATTTCGTTGAACTCTATTGATTGATACTGTAACTTCGGTGCGCATAAATATGAAAAAATATTTTGAGAAGGGGACAGCCATGAAATTTAAACAATTAAGAATGTTGATATTAAGTCTCATGATGGTCACGGGTATTAACGCTCAAGCACCTGATCTCGTGTTACAAGAGAGCATTGATACAGATTATGTCAATTATCTAAACTCCAAAGAATCAGAATGGGAAGCCCAAGTTGCAATTGGTGGTGATGATGCCGCCACAATGAAAGCCTATATAGGGTTATCTGCACTATCATTTGCCTGGACTCATATTGACGCTGATACGGCTTTCGGTGATCTCGAATTGCTGGCAGATTCCATTGAAATCAACCTTGATTCAATCTTTATCCGTATAGAGGACGACATAATCCCAATGCTTGACCCATGGCAAATGGATCCAATCCTCACAAATCTGACCAATTTTTTTAGTAGTGGAGATTATGAGACTTTTCGGGATTTCATAAACGACATGGATGAAACATTGGGCAATAATTTTGAAAATGTTGGATTGGCCCTGGAGAATCTAGGGAATGATATCGATGACAATTTCATGATTCATGATTTTGGTCATAATATTGATTCGGTTTACAATCATGAAGCTGATTTTGAATTCTCCATGCAGATCCTGGCAAATGATATTTCAGATACAGTATTCGTCATTGATCGCGAATTATTTGATCATTTCCATGATCTCAGTGAAATAGGAGATTCAATCGGAAATAATATGGAAAATTTCGGGAATTATATGGATTCCATCATGATGGTGTACGATGGTGATGTAATGCCCGGGATTTCTGAATTGCGTAGTGGACTGAATGGCATGACTGAGTTATTGGACACAGTCAGAGTGATTTTCGAGAATGATCCATTTGGACCCTTTGAAATCGATACTGCGCCTATTGATTCACTCCAAAGTGCTCTTGCTGAGTTGGACACACTACTTGGGGGTAAAGCTTATGAATTTGGTCCTGATGTAGAAGATAAAACCATCGTTCCTCTGGCCATAATTCAAAATCTGCCGGAAGGCCAAATCGTTGATGTGTATTGGGATTATTATAGATCCAGCACACCTGAGAGCTTTACCTTTGGAGGAATTTTCCCTGATGGTCTAGATGCCCAGAATTTAGATCTCCTCTCAGCCGATTTAGTGATGAATAATTGGGATGAAGATGATGCTCTGGACCTGCGCATGGAGGCCCTGAGATTAGCCTGGGAAGCTGATTTACTGTTAGATCCTACTGATTCTGATGCCCATCTAGGATTAGCTGGGATTTTGGCCTACGATATGGTCGAAGAATACAGCGGTACCTTTGATGATGTTTTTCGACTCCTAGATGCAGGTCGAATTGACAGTCTTACCTATCTTTATGATTGGCAAAGTGTCGATTTATTTAGTGATCTGGATGATATGCAGGATCATTTATCCTCGTTTCTTGATGCGGACACTTCAGTTCACTTCGTCATGCTGGTTAAAACCGAGCTAGATGCGTTTGGACCTTACTTAATCGGTCCTAACAGTGAGTTTGAGATTATTCATATTCCATGGGTTGCAGTTGCTGCATTGCAGGTGGAATTAGAAATTCTTCAGGGTGCAGCCGAACTGATCGTGGATGCGGTCACACAGGTCTATGACAATCTTGATGAAATCTTTGTTCTTAACCTTGATCCCAGTGTACTTGATTTTAGCGATATTGAAGATGAAACAGATCTGATCCTCATGCTTGAAGAATCGAATCCAAATTTCCTGACTCTCACTGATTATGGAGTGGAGCAGTTTATTGAATTAGGTGATGATCTTGAGGAAGCCCTTTTAACCATCAATGAGTTCTTTGAGCTTATGGCGGGACTGGCTAATGCCATGCAACCTTTTGAGGGTGATTTTGGTTTTGATGGTATCTCCTTTGTAGAAGATATGGAGGAAATGGAAACAATTAGCTATGATCTCTGGCAAGATTTTGCTTTTCCGGATTCCATGGTGTGGATGGATGACGAACGAGTCAACTTTTCGGCCTGGTTTGATAATCCACCTACAAGTTTTCTCCTCATGTGGCGCGGCCAGGTCTTTGGTAATGATCTAACCTGGGGTGGTCTCTTCCCGGATCGTTTTGTTACGACTATTATTCCAGAGCCAGATGCGTTGCCAATGAGTTTTAAGGTCTATGCAGCCTATCCGAACCCCTTCAACCCTGTGACAAATATTCGCTTTGATCTGCCGGCTGATGGTATGGTCAATGTCAGCATATTCAATATCCGCGGGCAACGAGTTGAAACACTGGTTAAGGAAGAACTGACTGCAGGTCATCACAATATCCTCTGGACTGCAGCAAGGTTGCCATCGAATCTGTATTTTTATCGGGTTCAATATGATGGGAAGACGACTGCAAATAAGGTTCTATTGATCAAATAGAATTCTAATTTAGCTTGAATTTTATAACATATAAGAGGAAGAAACGTTGTTTCTTCCTCTTGTTCTATATGGTCTTCAGTGACGTCGGCATAGCTCAGGAATTCTACAGCTTGTTGAACAATGTGTTAGACCAACCCACTTTGACCAGGATGAACCTATCGGACCTTCAGCAAACCCAGCTTAAACTTTCAAGTGCTTATATCTATCAGGATTACTTTCGTGAGAGAATAGCAGGCAAAGAAACCCAGTCACTTTTTGGAGATGGCGTCACTGTTAATTTGCATGCTGTAAACGCCAGGGGCAGTTTTAAATATGGGGCCATTTTCCAGGTACAGGAACGACGTGAAAATTACTCAACCCCCAATTCAGATCTATTCATAAATACAGATTATCTGCTTGAGGGTGGCAATCTTGACTTACAAGTAGGCCTTGGTAACGATAAAATGCTATGGGGTGTGAAAATTGATCAACGGCGTACAATATTTACTGCTCCCTCACTGATAAATGAATATCCGGAATCTGAGGATTCACAGATGAATCGTTACTTCCTTGATTGGCTGGAACCCAGTTTTGGAAATGAATTTGACGCTCAGGGTAAATTTGATTTGACTGGATTACAGACCTTCACCAGCTTGCCCATGGGATCAAATCTGATTCTGAATCTCAATTACAGAGTGTCAGAATCCACCTTTGCACCATATGTCGAATATTTAAATAATTCCAATATTGATGAATTGCAGGGCGAGCGTCAGATGATTTTTGATGGTGCCAACGAGAATCAGTTTCTGGAGATAAGCCTGGAAAGTCCACTATGGTCATTTAAGCCAACTTTGACCTTACAGAAGAACAATGTTGACCTGACCATAGACAATCCACTACCAAAGGATATTATTGATGATTTTCCAGAATTGGGATGGCTTGACTTCAGCCGAAGGGGGGGTGCATTTTCTATTGAAAGTCAATTGGAAAATCTGGATCTGGAGCTTGGTGTCGGATATTCCCAATGGGAGGTAAATACTGAGCTGAGTACCCCGGTGTTGGGACGTTACTGGCTTTTTCCTATTGCTCATGCAGCCCAATTGCAGATATCGGGAAAAAGTATCTCACAACATCTGAGCTTCTACCGAGAACTAATCAATCGAGGAATTAGAGTAGATCTGAATGCTGGATACCAACATGCCTACTTTGATTTTATGGTTGTTGGTGAAGCGGAACTTGAATTTAATATTCGCTCTGTTCCCATCGATGATCCCTTGCAATTCCATTTGCATACGATTTCGATAGGAGCTCCCATAAGCTTCACCCTCAATTCCTTTACGCTACAGTATGAAATCTATCAAATGATCCCCTGGATGAAACGGGTGGATGACAGCGCCTTCAATTTTCAAGGGGAACGGGATCAGCCTGACAGAAAAGTACGAGGTGGAGGTCAACACATGATTACACTGAGCTATAAACTGAACTAATTGATCAAAGGGTTGAGATCTCCATCGGTATTCGTTCTGTAAGCTTTTACCCGACAAAAGAGCTCAAAAACCGGGTCTTTATTGAATCCTGCTTATTTCAATCCTCCCATTAATGACCACTATCAATCTCATAAGCTAATTCGCCTGCTTGAATAGACACGTCAAGCACGTTTTCCTCAGGAGGTAGGGGACAGGTAGCATAGGGTGAAAAGGCACAAGGCATGTTGTACGCCTTGTTGAAATCTATCATAGTTTTCCCCTTATCATCAGCTGCAGGGATCACAAGAAAGCGACCTGCACCGTAGGTACTTAGACCATTTGTAGCATCTCCAAAAATAATGAAGTAATTTTCATCACCGGGATCAGCCAGTGGAGTTAGGGTGAGAGCCTGTCCATTTACTTCAAAATGCAAGATCCCTGGAGTTGAACCGGGACTGGTATCACCGAGAACATTCACAATATCAACAGTCCTGGTGGTGTCAAATGTCTCCAAAGTGGCAGGAACCTTCCAACTACGATCGATGGGATATAATTCTGTGGGTTTGAAATTTACATAGTTGGGGTGTTGGGAATCTCTAAGACGAACACCAATGCGATCTCCTCTCTGAATAATGTACCAACTGAGATTTTCCCAGGTGAGAATATCTGGTTCACCATCACTATCCTTTTTAAGGTCACTTCCAATGATAAGCGAGTCGCGGAGGAAAATGGGGATGGTGTCTGCAACACTGATTGATACGCTTTCACCCTCCAAATGCAATACTCCCATGTAGTCTGGAGCGCTCACACCTGGAAATACGAGATGATTATCACTGGCACTCCCAAATCGATTGTCACCCTCTTCAAGCCAGAAGAGACCTGATAGCGTCAGCCAGCCTGTTGGTTGGTTGAGTCGTTCATTTCTAGCTTGATGCCAGACATCGATCTGCTTTTCATATTCAGATATTTTACCGGCTGGTGCAGGGGGTGTGGTTACGCAGGCCGATAGGAATAATATGATTGCGAGTGTAGATATTTGAATTCTCATGAATGCTCCAGCTCCTAATGTGTTTTTATAAACATATTCAGGGGAGAAAGTAGTCTGTTTTGACAATTTGGAAAATTAAATCAATATCTAAACCTCAAACGGTAGTGGTTATTTGCCATCCCCTTTTTTTGATATATGATACCTGGAATCCCTGATCAACCCCTGAAATGTTCCATATAGGATGGTATTGGTTCCATCTGTGACAGAATTTCTGCGAATTGGGGGTTAACCTTATGGGAAGTTATGCAAATAAATATGAGATCTCAGGGCAGACGTATCGCTGATTGAAAATAACTATTAATTATGTAATTCTTTGATGATAGCAGTTTTATTTTAGATTCATTCAACCAGGCAGTACAATTGGGTCTAAATAGTTTTTATGACTTCGATCTAAACGCAATTTTCTGAATTGAGCCTCGGCTTGCAACGATTTAATAGGTTTGAATAAAATTATCTGAGGGGCACATCCTCTCTAAACTCGTCATCACAAATGGGGAGATCTCATGGGAAAACTTGGAAAACTGTTTGTCATCATTCTGATTGTGAGTGGTCTGTTCTCGTGCTCAGTCCAGAAAATGGCAATTAATTCCGTCGCGGATGCGCTCTCAGGGTCAACTTCAGGAGTATTTGCCTCAGACGATTTACCTGAGTTTGTGGCTGATGCAGTCCCCTTTGGGCTCAAGCTGAACGAGGCTCTGCTGGAACAAACACCTGAGCATAAGGGATTGCTCCTGGCCCTTTCCTCGGGATATGCTCAATACTCCTATGCTTTTGTGCAGCTCCCCGCAGACACCTTGACACCCTGGAATTCGAAACGCTCCAAGGAATTGAAATCATACGCAAAAAAATTATATCTCCGGAGTCGTTATTATGCCTTCCGAGCCATGGAAGTTGATTCACCTGACTTTAAAACAAGACTCTTTGATCAACCTGATGTCCTACTGGCTCAAATGACTGTTCAAGATGTGCCCACCCTATATTGGTTGGGTCTCTCCTGGATGGGAGCCATTTCCATATCCATGACTGATCTGAGCTTGTTGGCTGAGCTACAATATGCAGAGAAAATCCTTCTGAAATGTCTTGAATTGAATGAGAGTTATGGGGAAGGCGCTCTGCATGAATTCTTTGTAACTTATGATGGTAGTAGGAGTGAAGCTATGGGTGGAGGCGCTAAAAAAGCAAGAGCACATTATGTCCGCGCCCTGGAATTAACTGAAGGCAGGAAGGCAAGTCCACATGTGGCACTAGCTACCACCGTAGCTATACAAAACCAGGATCTTGATGCTTACCGAGGCTTGTTGAGTCAAGCTCTGGCTATAGATGTAAATGCCTATCCTCAGTACAAGCTTGAGAACACTATTGCCCAGAGAAAAGCCAATTGGTATCTCAAAAATGCAGGTGACTATTTTTTGATTGATGAAGAGGATGAAAATGATGAATAATGTGCGTATCCATAAAGTTGTCATGCTGGTGACAATGATGACAACCCTGGTTTGGTCGCAGACCGTAAAATTAGGCTCGCTGGCACCTGTAAATTCTCCCTGGCATGAAACCATGTTGACGCTTGGAGAGGATTGGTCCAATATTTCTGAAGGTAAGATAAAAATGAAACTGTACGCCGGTGGCATCCTTGGAGATGAGGCTGATATGGTTCGCAAAATGCGGATTGGGCAATTACATGCCGCTGCTCTCACTATTGAAGGATTAATGTACATCATCCCTGAAATCGATGTATTGCGCATGCCCATGATGATTCAAACTGATGCCGAACTCAACCATGTCCGTGATGAGTTGTCAGAATATTTAATCGGTTTACTAGAGGAACGGGGGTTTAAACTCTTATCCTGGAGTGATGCAGGATGGGCCCGTCTGTTTACTAATGCGCCGGTGATTTACCCTGAAGATCTCAATAAAACGAATCAGATTATTTTTATCTGGGCCGGGGGCTCTGGTAAACGAGGTTGGATGGATGCTGGGTACAATGCGGTCGAAGTCGCCGCCCCCGATATATTCATGTCTCTCCAAACCGGTCTAATTACAACTTTAACCACAACTCCCATTATTGCACTGAGCTATCAGTGGTTCCCGGCAGTTCCTTTTGTCACCGATTTAAAAGCGGGTCCCTTGCCTGGTGCGATCATTATCACCAAGAAAAAGTGGAATAAAATCTCTAAGGAATTTCATGCTCCAATTTTGAAAAAGTCTGCGGAACGGGGGCAGGCACTTTCCAATGAAGTTGTCGTCCTAGAAAAAGAGGCCATGAGAGTCATGCAGGAAAATGGGCTCACTTTGGCACCTGCTCCTGATGATGCCAGGGCAGCGTGGCTAGAAATGGTGGAGACCCATATGTACCCTGAGATCCTTGAGCAGGAAGTCCCTGAAGAACTGTATATACAGGTGAAGGGTATTCTGGAAGAGTTTCGCAGCAAATCCAAAGAATAGGTACTTATGAAATTCTGGTCTCAAGCTACTCGTTCTATCGCTACTGTTGAGAATATCATTCTCGCTCTCTGCCTCTTCCTCATGGCTGCATTTCCGGTATTAGAGATAATCTCCCGCACTATTGGCGTTTTTGGGATATCAGGATCTACAGATTACACACGTCACCTCACACTTATCGTTGGTCTACTTGGAGCGATTATAACCAGTCGTGAGGGCAGTCATTTAAGCATTAATGCGGTCATGGAATATATACCTACCCACATTCGCTTTGAACTGTTAGCAATTATCAAGGGATTAACCATCGCGGTGTGCATTGGCTTGACCTATGCCGGCATCCACTTTGTGCAGGTCGAGTTTTATTCTCCAACTATGGTGGGCCAAACAATACCTATCTGGATGGTGCTTGTCATTATTCCCCTGGGCTATCTGGGGGTCGCCTTAAGGGAACTCACAAACATCAGTGATCTCCGAACTCGTCTTACTGCACTTGCTGTGGCAAGTATGCTCGCCCTTTTTGCCTGGTGGGCATCTCCTGAATTATTGTCTAGCCTTATTATTCCAATCGTCATTTGTTTTCTGGCAGCCTCAATATTGGGACTACCTATTTTCGCCTGGATCGGGGGGATTGCCCTCGTGCTTTTTTTAGCTGAAGATATTTCCATCGCAGCCATCTCTGTGGAAACTTACCGTATTGTGGCTTCTCCCGTTTTGCCTACGATACCTCTCTTTACACTGGCTGGATATCTGTTGGCAGAGGGGGGCGCCAGCAAACGGATAGTGGAACTATTCAAGCATCTATTGGGCTGGCTCCCGGCTGGACCGGCCATAGCTACCGTTTTTGTGTGTACCTTTTTTACCACATTTACTGGAGCATCAGGCGTCACAATATTAGCAGTGGGGGGGCTGTTGTTGCCTGTTCTACTGGCATCAGGATTTAATAAAAGTTTTTCTGTCGGCCTGGTCACAGCCACAGGTAGTCTGGGGCTGTTGTTCCCACCTGCCCTGCCCATTATTTTTTATGGAGTCATTTCCCACACTCCCATAAATCAACTATTTCTCGCAGGCGTTGTTCCTGGTCTGTTCCTTCTGGGTGCCGTCTCCGCATATGCCTGGTATAGAAGCTCCAATATGAACATCAAAAAACTTCCTTTCAACATACAGACTGCCGGACAGGCCATTATGCATGCAAAATGGGAAATATTGATTCCGGTTATTGCTCTGGGGGGCATATTTACTGGTATCATGACCCTGGTTGAGACTGCGGCTGCGGTAGTTGTGTACATCCTCATCATTGGATTACTGGTGCATAGGGATATTCGAATCAAGGGACAGCTACTGGCGATCACTGTGAAAAGTGCTACCCTGCTGGGAGGTATTCTGATTATCCTCAGTGTGTCAATGGGTTTTACTAACTACCTGGTGGATGCGGAGATTCCGACTCGAGCCAGTGAGTGGGTGGCAGCCAATATTGATAGTAAAATTACCTTTCTGCTCTTCCTCAATTTGTTCTTGCTAATTGTGGGTTGTCTGATGGACATATTCTCTGCGATCATGGTGGTAGTACCGATAATCATTCCTATGGCGGCAGTCTTTGGAGTGCACCCCCTCCATCTTGGGATCATCTTTCTGGCAAACCTGGAACTTGGTTATCTCACACCTCCTGTGGGGATGAATCTCTTCCTCTCGGCTATTCGTTTTGAACGACCCTTATCCCAGGTATATCGAGATACCCTGCCCTTCTTTCTCCTGCTCCTGGTTATGGTTCTCATCATAACCTATGTGCCTGGATTGGTGCTTTGGTTACCTGGAGCGAATTAATGAAAGATCGTTTCGCTTTTATCAACCGATCTGGAATAGTGTATTTAATGGAGATTGTAAGTTAGCTCTAGGCTTAAAAATATTTTAAAAATTCCAGGGCTGGAATTAAAGTCACTACTGACCCCTAAGAGCGTTCATGAACTCCCCATACTGAACGGTCTACGTGGCCTTTCTGTCATTATGATTTTAATATTTCATTGTTTCATGTTGCCCATACTCTGGATTTATAGTAATAAACCCGAACTCATCCATCACTACATTGACCAGATTCCTGACTTTCTGTTACTCGTATTCGCCTTTGATAAAGCAGTAGATACATTCTTTATTTTAAGCGCTTACTTATTGACCACTCAACTCATTCACGAGTTCAAGAAAAATTCTAAAATCAGTTTTAGGAATTTTTATATTCGCAGGTTTTTCCGGATTTTCCCAGTATATCTTTTTGCACTACTACTTTATTTAGTAACGGTTAAGGATTTTCACCCACGCTTGATTCACAATCTCCTATTTGTTGATAACCTATACAATGACTCCATCATTCTAGGTGGATGGAGCTTGTCAATCGAAGTTCAATTCTATGTCATCCTTCCTTTTTTGATACTCCTTCTGAATAAGTTGAAGGCTTACAGAGGGTTATTCCTAGGCTCTCTAGTCCTGATGTCACTGGTTGTTAGATATTTTATTATCCTGAATCATCCAGGAATAATTGAAGTTAGATGGGTTGAGATAATAAATAATAGTGACAATCTTTTTGACGTTCTTGACATTATATATCATCCTACCTATGCAAGATTCGGTTTGTTAATCCTGGGTATAATTTGGGCTTTTTTAAATCATAGCCAACGTGGACTGGGACGACTAAATCGAATTTCGAAGACATCGGCCACGATCATTTTTATGGTTTCGCTTTCCCTCATTATGCTTTCCCTGCAATACCCGGCCTATCATCTGGAGTCCTGGTTTCACAAGTATTTTGGATTAGAACTCAATATTTGGTGGTTAACATTACATCGAACTGGGTTTGGGTTAGGGGTTTTGGGTATCGTGATTATGATCGAACTAAAATTGCTACCGCGGATATTAGGGGAATTATTATCTCGCTTTCTATCTCACAAAGTTTGGCGCCTATTTGCTCAATTATCCTTACCCTGGTACTTGTTCCACATCCCGATCATCATACTCTCCTACCTGCTTCTATTTAGAACAACTAATTTTGAAGCTATTACAGGCATAAGACTCATTCACGTCCTCGCCGTTATGGTTATATCCATGTCTCTAACTCTGATTCTCTCAATGATATTGCATCGATTTGTTGAAAGACCCATGATTCGGAAAGGGAAATCACTGACGAGAGGGGCATAATTTAATGAAAAAGGAGCCATCTAAGAATTGATGGCTCCTGCTTTCATACTGGTAGTTACGAATGAGGACGTGTTCTTAAGCAACTACCTCCGCTGTATTATATTTTTCCATGACTTCATGTAACCGGAACGCCTGGAGCATAAAGGTCTCCAGCCTGGCTTCTATCACCTGAGGGAAGGGATTTCCATCACTTTCAACGGCCAGGAAGGGCAGGTGGGAAACTTCTTCCATTACGGTTCTCGTCATATCATCATGACGGTGTTTTAAGATATGTTCCTTACCCATTTTATTGTTTAGTATGGATTCGCTAAGTCTATTCGGCATGCAACCGAAAGGCCCGATGGCAATGGCTCCACAAAACTCAGTACCCACTTCAGCCAGGGGACCTCCAGTAGTCACTACTGCTTCACCAGGGAGTTTTGGTGAGATATATGGTTTGGAGGCATCGATGACGTGATCAATGTTGATTATCCTCTTTATATACCACCCAGAGGTTTCCATAATGGTCTTGATCGAACGTTCACCCCTGGACATGATAGAATTCTTCAGTCTGGTCTTCATTCGGGCCATTGTACTTGCACCAAACATGTGTTCCTTGTGCATGACCAGCCAATCTATGTAATGCACCCATTCATGCAGTGGAGCAACATGTGAGACGATTCCATTTTGAGCCATACGCTCCGGTAACCACCTTCTTGAAATACCATCCTTACGGACATATATTTCTCCAACAATAAGTACATGGGGGAGGGTGTGAAGATCTTTTATCTGCTGAATCTCCTGCAGATCACCTGCAGCTTTTTCGATGGCTTCAAAGAACTTCTTTTTACCACCTTCAAGTCCAACTACAACTTCTTTCCAAATCTCATTTAATCTCGTAATAGCCTGGTCTGGATTTTTGGCATTTACCAGCATGGCATGACGCATATCTTCAAAAATATCTGAAATAACTACACCATAGTAGATCATGAGGGTGGTTCGTTGGCCCAATCCACCATACCCGTCAGAACTTGATGTAGAGAGAAAAGCTACATTCTTGAACTTCTGTTTTACAACCAGATCACGCATGAAGTCCTGATATTGACCAAAACGGCAGGGACCATTCGCTGTAGGATAAAAGAAAACCGTGATTTCGTCATCGGATCTTTCACCATTCAGATAATGAATATAGCCCCCTGTGGTGAGCTGGAGTGGGAGACATTCTTTACATGATGAATTACCACGACCGGTCTTGAGCTCCTCCTCGCTCGGGGGGGCAAGAGAGTAACTGTTTATCCCTTGACTCGTGAAAGCAGCTGCAATTCCATGTGTACCATATTCGCTCATAGAGGCAAAAACTACTCTAACTCTTTTATCAAAAATGGATACCTCTTCACCTTCTGAGGTGGTGATTATAAATTTACCATCTTCCATGCGTGACTCGGCTTTGACGAAGTCGTCTTGCGCTTTATCAGGTGCATCCCCTCGGTCTTTTAGAATTCGATATCGGGCCACTATATCAAGGAAGGCCTCAATACGGGTTTCAAGCCCAGCGTCAGCGGTATGATTGTCAAGTTCCAGTGTCAGTGAGGGTTTGATGCCCATGATGCTACGGAAATATCCAACTACAAATGAATCGGGTCCGCAGGAGAAATTGGTTATAAAAGTGCCAAATAGTTGTGGGTGTGCCTCAACTATTGCCGCACCCTTCAGGTTTATCTGACCCATGCTCCAATACATATGATCTCGAATTTCGGCATCTTTGAGATCGAGGAAATCAACGGGGATCAATTTATATCCTCTGGAAGCAAATTTATGAGGGATTCCTTTATTAGCCTCTGGCATGAAAGCATTGTAGGGTCGCCCAAACAGAACGATTCCAACTTGATCTGGATCCTGTTCGAGTTCTCCGAGAGCCTGCTTACCCATCACTATCATTTCAGCATGCATGTCCTCTTGTATATCAAGTGCCTTTTGATAGGCTTTTTTGAGACGATTTTTTGGTATCCCAAGTTGCTTCCCTAATGACTGAAACCCATCACTTGGATCGTCTTGCCCGTAGCCCAACTGCATTGCCGGGGTCAGGATGACAGGTCCATCTTTTGCCAGTTGCGATTCAAAGGTGCTGCCCAGGTAATAGGGCTCACCCTGAACCAGGGGACAGGTCGTTGCCTCTTTGAACCCATTTTCGATTGACATTTTCCGAATATGGGGCAAAAAGAGGTAGTCCAACTTCATATCGATCAAGTTCTGAAAATATCCATGCGAAATTTCTGCGGGGTAACAAAAGGGGGCAGCACATTGATCCACACCACGTTGTTCCACTGTCTCTGAAAGCACTGGTCGAATGCCAATTTCTTTAAAGAAGTGAGAGAAAAGGGGATAGTAAGTGCCAGTCAGGAAAGATCTGGAAATACCCACCCTGGGGGCATCGTCAGGTAGATCACTCAGATCCGCCGCATATTTATGTAAAACCAATTCTTGTCGCTTAATCACCAGATCATTTTCACCTGTGTTAACAGTGATTTTTTTGCGAATATTGTCATAGAGGTTACAGGCTCCACCAAAGGGATAGGTCTTGCCCTCAATTACCATGCGATTCACTTCACAGCCGATATCACATTTTTCTTTACCACCAGCACAAATAAAGGATGCTTTAGTACCCACATCGCGCTGTATGAGTGTTTCCAGGTTGAAAATCTGTTCATCCATGAGACCGGTATCAATACGGCTTTTTACTTCAAGGGCAACACCATAAGAACCCATTAGACCTGGTTCTGGGGGAACAATAATTTCCTTACCAGAGAGCGCGGCCATGGCGATAGGCACGGCTCGATTGTAGCACACACCACCTTGCATAAAGACCTTGTTTCCCACTGGGCGAGGACCTTTAACGCGATTTACGTAATTCAGGCAGATTGAATATACTAACCCAGCGACGACATCTTCTTTGGGGATGCCCTCATGGTAAGTGTTTTTAATATCCGAGGAGATAAAAGCAGCGCACTGGTCATTAAAATTAGGAGGCTTGGTACCTCTCATCGCCCAACCAGCAATATCCTCCATCTCAATATTGAGTGTCTCTTTGGCTGATTCTTCCAGGAATGATCCCGTCCCAGCTGAACAGGCCTCATTCATGGCATAATCACTGGCTACTCCATTGGTGAGATAGGTATATTTTGCATCTTGCCCACCAATCTCGAAAATCGTCTCAACGCCTTCATCGAAATGAAGAGCTGCTACGGCATGAGCAATGATTTCGTTGATAACACCTTCTGTTAAAGCATGTAGTCCGGCAATTTTTCGGCCTGATCCGGTGACACCCAACCCGCGAATCACAATATTTGTCCCGTCAAGCTCATCCAGGACAGCCTGATAGCACTGCTTTGAAGCACCTACGGGATCGCCATTTGTCCGTAGATATTCACTGGCTACAATTTTCAAATCGGATTCCCGCAGAGCCACGATTTTGGTGGTGGTTGATCCAACATCCAGACCTAGAATACAGGTATCGCCTTCTCTGGCAACCCCACGATCCAAATCTACAAAATTCACCTTGTCCTCAAATTGAGAGAGGGCTTTATGGAAATCGAATTGGGAAGATTTTTTCGAGAAAAGATTTTCTAGATCAACTTGATGACCGTTCTTCAAATCTGAGGCGTATACAGCAGCACCCAAAGCCTCAAAATAGGTGGCTTCCTCTGGGATTGTCAGATTCTTGATATTTGTTTTGAGATAGTCCATCATGACATCAATCTGAGTGGTGCCACCTACGATCATGATGTCTTCTTTGGGGGTGTTCTTCAGGAGCTCCAGAATCTTACTGGCCATCATTTGGCTGAGCCCGGCTACTACCTGCCCCTTGGGAACCCCAATGTTGGTGGCGTGGGTACAATCACTTTTACAGAAAACTGAACAACGTCCTGATACGACATGGGGGGTTTCACCCTTACCAAATTCAATGGCCTCTTCCATGTTCACACCCATACGACGGGTCTGCTGGAGGAAAAATTCCCCCGTACCAGAGGCACATTTGTTGCCTGTAAAAACTTTGGAAATTTTGCCAGCCTTATCGAGTTGGTATACCATAAAGGTTTCACCACCAGCACTGATGATGGCGTTATAGGATTTCTTATCTTTATTTATGAATTTTAAAGCGAGCTCGGCAGCTTGTGGCTCTGAAATGGTCTCCAGATCAATAAGTTCCTTGAATCGACGACCCGTAACAACGACTGCGTCAAACTGTTCAACATCAATTTCATTTAATAAGTTGGTAATGACCTCACGGGGGTTGCCTTCATGAGGTTTGGAGAAAATGTTTCCAATCGTAGTGTCTTGACCATCTTGGTGGAGGTTCACTGAGGTGATGGTAGAGGCTCCAGCGCAAATACCCAGATATTG
This sequence comes from Fidelibacterota bacterium, assembly GCA_018650445.1. Classification (GTDB taxonomy): domain Bacteria; phylum Fidelibacterota; class UBA8477; order UBA8477; family JABMPR01; genus JABMPR01. Next base: position 63,648 of record JABIFX010000062.1, on the reverse strand, counting down.
CTGCATCAATATTCCCTTTCGAAATGTTAATCGTCAATTTTTTAGTGTGTGGGTAGAATAGTGTTTATGTCAAACACAGTTTCAGATAAAATTGATCTAATACTATTCTTATTTATCACTGGGACTGTTTCCAGTACCGGTAAAGACCACACCCCGTGTATGTCTCAATTGGAGACACAATATATTAAGTCTTTAAAACATCATTATGAAAACGCAACAAGAGCTTCAGTATTTAGTATCTGCATCTAAATGTGTAAGGAATAACTTAAAATAAATTAGTAAAAGTTCAATGGATTAGAAATCATCGAAGCTCTCAATGATCCATCAAACATTTCCTGAAAATAGCTACCAAACCAAATCAAAAAAGTTGTAATTCTGGACAATAGAAGTGCATTATTATCCCTCGTAAGTGCGGAAGCTATTTAAGTTAGGTGGGGTTATTGTCGTGGACGATTCAGTAATAGGATTCAATCGAGATTCCACATGTTTGTGGAAATTATATGCCTGAAAATTGAATATTAATCAATTTTAATCTTCAAATCTTAATAATTCTAATAATCCAGCTTAAATCTAAAACTTTAAAATTATCAATGGATTGAATATCAAAAGTAAATAGTGAATCATTACTATTATCTGCCATTTAACCTTCTCTTACACAAATTAAGGCTCTCATGCGCGCTAATAGTATGAGAACGATTATGAATAATTGTGGATATTAACACTTTACATCAACAATATTATATTATTACTTTAATAGACAATATCAGTAAAACCAGTTAGAGGGGGGTGGATCTGAAACTTTGTAGTCACACTGCACTGAGAATTATCATTCTTTTGCTGGGAAAACTGATACTTTTATCCGCACAGCCCATCTCTCCCCGTTTCGAAAATATTTCAATTGAAGAAGGTCTTTCTCAGCGTTTTGTGTTGGAAGTTCTTACTGACTGTCAAGGCTTTCTATGGGTTGCCACAGAAGATGGACTCAACAAGTATGATGGGTATGGTTTCAAGACTTTTCGCCATGATCCAGAGAGCCCAAACAGTCTGGGAGGTAATGTTCTCAGACAGGCCCTGACATCCCATGCACAGGGACATCACAAATTATGGGTTTGTACAGTGGGAGGGGGTTTGAGTTGTCTGGATCTCACAACTGAAACTTTCACCAATTACCAACATGATCCTGATGATTCCACAAGTATTAGTAATAATAGTGTTTGGATTGCAGAGGAGGTCGTTTTCGACGGCGTTCCAGAGCTATGGGTGGGTGTGGTTGGAAGCCTGGATAGACTGAATTATGAAACAGGTGAGTTTCGACACTATCAATTGGGTAGTACAATAACTGCTCTCTATCAAGATGGTCAGGGGGTACTCTGGGCGGGGACATCTCGCCATGGTTTATGCAGATATAACCCGGAAACAGATACTTTCACTTCATATGTCAATGATCCTGAAAATAAAGCGAGTTTAAGTTGGAATAATGTTGACGAGATTTTCGAGGACCGCTATGGTACGCTCTGGGTTGGAACTTTTGGTGGCGGTCTGGATAGACTCGAAGCTGGCAGGGAAATCGGGACGGAACCAACTTTTTCTCATTTTGTGCATGATCCTCTCAACCCTCAGTCCATCAGCGGTAACGCCATAGAATATCTTTATGAAGATCGGCTTGGCAATTTTTGGATAACCACATATGGCGGAGGACTTGATCTACTCAATAGGGAAACTGGTGATTTTACCAGATTTTCAGAAGATGCGGATAATCCTCATAGCATAGGAGCGGACATCATTTTCTCAGCATGTGAGGACAATTCAGGCGTATTGTGGTTTGGGCATGTCAATGGGCTTAGTAAATGGGATGCCCCAAAGGCAGTATTTACTCGCTATGATAAATCCGTCCCCGGTCTCAGTGAGTTGGGTAACAAGTGGATCAGTAACGTCAAATCAAGCTTCAATAGAAATGGTGAAATTTTATGGATTGGGACTTTTGGCAAGGGTCTCTGCCGTTTAGAGCGAGGAACTGGCAAAACTACCTGGTTTAGACATGATCCAAATGACCCAGCAAGTATTGCCCACAATTCCGTTTTAAACCTCATTGCTCTTGATTCTGAAACATTATTGGTTGGTACCATGAAGGGGCTTTCAAAACTTGATATGAGAACAGGTCGTTTTTCCACCTATCATTTTCAACCTGATCTTTCTGGTGCAGCTTATGATGACATGATGTATACCATGGTTAGGGGACCCACTGGACGAGTCTGGATAGGGACTGCCGATAACTTGGTTGAATTTGATTATGTCAAGGACCAGTTCAAAAGACAAAAGGGACTGAGAGCTTATTCAGTTCACGAAGCTCAACTGGATACATCAAATTATTTATGGGTTGGAACTTTTGCAGGAGGTTTATTGAGACTTGACCTGAAAAGTGGGGATGAGGTCTGGTATAAACACGATAAGAATGACTCTGAATCAATAGCCAGTAATCTTGTTGATGCGCTTCTGCCAGCCTCTCTGGATGGGGTGGATGTGCTCTGGGTAGGTACCATGAATGGACTGGACCGCTACGACCACAAGTCGCAGAAATTTGTTCATTACACAATGGATGATGGTCTCCCTCACAATCATATAAATAGCATTGTAGAAGATAGGAATGGTATGCTGTGGCTTACCACTAAAATAGGTCTTTCACATTTTGACCCCATCGCAGAAACCTTCAAGAATTATTGGAAAGAGGATGGGCTTCCCGGGAACGGTTACGAATTCAATTCAGGATATTGTAATGAAAACGGTGAGGTATTTATAGGGGGAAGTAGTGGTCTGGTATCCTTCCACCCGGATAGCATAGTAAGTAACCCGATTCCACCCAAGGTACTATTAACTGACTTCAAAATTGCCCATAAATCTGTCCCAGTAAAATCTGCTTCTGAAGGAGAAAGCCGAGGGGAAATTTCTCTGCCGAAGGAAATATCGCGACTGGAAGAATTACATTTGAGTCATCGTGAGCAAATTCTTTCATTTACATTTGCTGCTCTGGATTTCAGAAGTCCTTCAAAAAATTTGTATGCCTACTTCATGGAAGGCTTCGAAGATAGCTGGAATTACACAGATGCATCTAATAGAGAAGTAACCTATACCAACCTTGACCATGGCAGCTATACCTTTCGAGTAAAGGGGTCAAACAATAGTGGTGTTTGGAATGAAGAAGGAACTTCTCTGAGAATTATCATCTCGCCACCCTGGTGGGAGACTCAATGGGCTTTCCTTGGTTATTTTTTGGTGCTAGTGGGAATGGCAGTGTCTTTTTGGCGATTCCAGGTCAGTAAAATTAAGCTTACTCATCAAGTTGAACTGGAACATCTGTCTGCAGAACATTATCATGAATTGGATGATCATAAATCACGCTTTATGGCCAATATTTCTCATGAATTTCGTACGCCCCTTACACTCATTCTAGGTCCAGTAGGTAATTTAATTTCCCAGATAAAAAACCAAGAGATGCAGGCAGATCTATCGCTTATACAAAGACAGGCGAAACGGCTACTCGAATTGGTGGTTCAGCTTCTGGATATATCCAAGCTTGATGACAAAAACATGATTCTCCAGGTATCTCAACAGAATATTGTGCCTCTTCTGCGAGGTCTGGTACTCTCCTTTGCATCTCTGGCAGAGCGCAAAAAGATCGATTTAATATTTGAGTCAACAGATGAGAATATCCAGATCTTTGTAGAACGGGAAGCCATAGTCAAAATCCTCAATAATTTACTCTCCAATGCCTTCAAATTTACTGAAGTAGGTAACACCATCATGGTGGGAATCTCCAGGAGTAAAACATCCATGCTGAGCAAAGAGGGAGAGATCATTATTCGTGTTTCAGACACAGGCATCGGTATTCCTGAAAATCATTTGACCAAAGTTTTCGATCGTTTCCATCAAGTGGATAATACTGAAACCAGGCAATGGGGTGGGACGGGTATCGGACTTTCATTGACCAAGGAGCTGGTGGATATCCACCGGGGAAAAATCACGGTGGAGAGTAATGCAGAAATTGGTACTGTATTTACAATTCGGCTTCCCCTTGGTAAGCAACATCTTGCTGCCCATGAAATCGTCCATCCCGGAAATGTGGCCACAGAGGATACCCAGACTGAACCAATTGAACCTGACCATGAAAATAGTCGAAATTTTTCTGAGGCTGACAATGGGGATGCCTTACCCATCCTGCTGATTGTTGAAGATAATGTTGATGTCCGTAATTATATCCGATCTTATCTGGAAAAGAGCTATCAATGCCATGAAGCCACAGATGGCCAGGACGGTCTCAACAAAGTGAGAGAACTCATCCCCGACCTGGTTATCAGTGATATCATGATGCCAAAAATGAACGGGCTGGAGTTTTGCCGGCATATGAAAACCGATGAGCGCACCAGTCATATCCCCGTGCTTATGCTCACAGCGAAGGCAGATATTGAAAGCAAGGTAAAGGGACTTGAAACAGGTGCTGACGCCTATCTAACAAAACCCTTCGAGGCGAAGGAATTAAGAATTCGTATCAAAAATTTGATTGATCAGAGACAGGTCTTACGAGAACGTTTTCAGAGGGAGTTCAGTTTAATCCCCGCCGATCTGGATATCTCATCCATGGACAGGCATTTCCTTGAAAGGGCAGTGGGGATCATAAGTGACCACCTGGATGATACAGATTTTAAGGTGGACAACCTGGCTCAAAATATCTTTATGAGTCGTCAACAATTGAACAGGAAATTAAGAGCACTTACTGGACGAACGGCGGTAGAGTTTATTCGACTGATTCGTTTGAAACGAGCTGCCATGTTATTGGGAAATAATCATGCTACCATTACAGAAATAGCCTACAAGGTTGGCTTTTCAAATCCATCACATTTCTCAAGATCCTTCCACCAGGAATATGGAAAAACACCCTCAGCATTTTTATCAGACCAGAATATGATCAACTCAGACGAATAAACTATCTGACCTACTCCGCCAAAACCATTTCTACCTGAATATCCTCAAAAATGATCCAAATGTTCCATACGGGATAGGATTGGTTCCATCTGTGTTAGTCTGCAATTGTCGGAATTGCTAAACTTATACCATAACTTTTTAGGAAGGGGACAAGTATGCGTCGATTCAATGTAGGCATGTTAATTCTGGTGGTGCTATGTAGTTGGGCTTGGGGTCAGACAGCACCGGAGTTTGGACAAATCTGGCACAAACAGAATATTGATGAACCACTTATTCACAATCAAGGATTACCTGGGACCTGGAATGGGGGTCAGGAAGCATGGGACTGGAGTTTGGGTCATGTTCTGGTAGATGTAGATACTTTCAAGCTCTATGTCGGCGCCTCAAATGGGACAACTTTTAGTATCGGAATGTGGTATAGCATGAACCTTGACTCTGGCTGGGTCGAGTATTCCAATAATCCTATTCTGACAGGAACAGAGGGAACCTGGGATGCTGCCCACGTGGGTGCACCAATGGTCATTAAACAAGGTGAAACCTATAAGATGTGGTACACAGGTTCTGCTCACCAGCCCAGGTATGGCGGGACCAAATCCCTAGGATATGCCACCTCTTTGGATGGTATCACCTGGAATAAGCATCCTGAGTCAGTCATAGTTCCAGACGATATTCTATTCCCCCATGTTGATGTAATGTGGGTTCGTAATCCATTTGTTTTGGCGGAAGTTGACAGGTTTAAAATGTGGTTTGGAACCAGCCCCAGTGTTGCGGGTAGTGAGGATATTGCCTATGCAACTTCAGAAAATGGGATTGACTGGAATGTATATTCTGAACCAGTCATTGAACCACCAAGTGGAAAATGGACGATACCTGGGTGTGTAAAAAAAATTAGCAACAGATATTGGGCTTGGTACGTTCAGGGTCCATACAATGCTGCCGGATGGGAGATGAAAACACATACTGCCGTCTCGGTTGATGGCATTCACTGGCGTAAAGATGCCTTGTTCAACCCTGTTCTAGATCTAGGTCCACTAGGTAATTACGATGAAGATGGCGCATGTATTATGGATGTTATTGAGTATGAGGGTAGCTATTGGAGCTTATATGGTGGTTGGTTGCGGGATGGTACAGGCTCTGATTTTGGACTGGCAAAATACAACCCCACTATTGTTCCCCCAGGTGAAAATTTCGGTACATGGACAAAGGCTGCTTCACCCATCCGGGTACAGGGTGAAATCACTATTCCCGATGGAGAAACACTCACTATAGAAGCTGGAACCACAATTGAATTCTTGACACACGACCCAATAAATATCCAAGGTCAAATTCTGGCTCTGGGAAGCGAAGAAGAACCGATCCGGTTCATGGTGGATGACACCTTGGGATATGGCTCTAATGCAGGCAGTGATGGGGTCTGGGGCGGGATCAGGTTTGATGAGACACCAGCTACAAATGATTCATCGCTTATCAGCTATTGTAATATCCGTTATGCCAAAACTTTTGCTGGTGATGCCGGTGGATTAGATGGCAGAGTGGGTGGTGGCATTTTTATTTCTGAAGTAAGCAAAATTTGCATAGATAACTCTATTGTTGAATATAATCGAGTTATAGGAGATGTGTCCGGAACCGCTAGCTATGGTGGAGGCTTGGCAATACTAAATGGTTCCAACCCTAAAATCATAAACAATTTGATTCAGCACAACACAGCTGTGCACCTCTTTAACAATATAGGTGCCCATGGTGGTGGGATCATGGTGGGTTGGAATTCCAGTCCTCTGATTCAAGGAAACACCATCCGAAATAACCGCAATTCTGATGTTGGAGCGGGGATTGGTATATGGGGAACTGGGTGTGAACCACTTCTCAAGAATAATTTGATTGTAGAAAACGTGAGTATTGGAAATAATGGTAGTCAGGGCTATGGCGGGGGTGTCGGTATTGGGGGAAACGCACATCCAGTTTTCATAAATAATACAATCGCTAATAATAGGGCAGGATGGAAGGGCGGCGGATTTTACTCCAATGGAGGGGATGCGACCTTTATCAATACCATCATTGCCTATAATATACTTACAGATAGTCCTGGAGCTGAGGGTCCAGAAATTGGAACATATAATATGACCGGGCATTCACTTGACTTCCATAATTCTTGTCTGAAGGGAGGCGTCGGTGGTATCGATTGGGAACATCCAGTACCACCTGTCAATGATATCGTTAATTTCGCTAATTCTCTCTCTGTTGATCCTCAATTAACTCAGAGTTATGCCTTAAGTTTCACCACCTCACAATGCATAGGTGCAGGGACAGCATGCTGTACGATTGATAGTGTCACTTACAATGCACTTCCCCAGGACATAAATGGGCGTGCCTGTCCCGATCCTCCAGGATCAGCACCGGATATGGGAGCCATTGAATCTTCATATTCAGCCCATGCGGTCACAACTGCCTGGAACTGGTGGGATAGGGGTGAGAACCCGGTATTTTCACGGGGAGCACCTGGTACTTGGGACGATGTAAAAGTCTGGAGTCAAGATGTTCTGTTTTTTGATGGGCTGTATCATATGTGGTATGCGGGGGACAGTGGTAGCAGCTACAAAATTGGATATGCGACATCTATTGATGGTATAAATTGGAGACGATATGAAAATAATCCTGTGCTTTCAGGGAATGCCACTGCCTGGTATGGTACGCATCTCTATCTGCCTCGAGTTCTTCTGGTAGATGATATTCTTCATATGTGGTTCTTCAATTGGGCTGATAAAGTTGCTCATGCAACTTCTGCCGACGGGATCAATTGGGAAGTCACTGCAAATCCAGTTCTGGAAGGTGATGTGGGGACCTGGGATGCAAACATGTGCGCAGCGGTTGGTGTAATTCATGATGGTTCGCAATTCACGATGTGGTATCTCGGTGGTAATGCTGATGGTCGAGCAGTTGGTGTTGCTTATTCCTCTGATGGGATCACCTGGGATAAGGCAGCGGAAAATCCCGTTTTTGTACCCGATGAGAATGGCTGGACCAGTAATTTGTTCTACGCTTCAAGTGTAGTTTACAATGGTGCTCAATATCTCATGTGGTATTCTGGTAATGATGGAACAGTTGCTAGCCGATCTGGAAGGGCAACTTCAAATGATGGCATTCACTGGACCAATAACTCTAGTTCTGGGCCAGAAATTGATGCTGGTGAATCTGGTTCATGGAACGATTTGGCTTCATTTTATCCTACAGTTATCATTGATCAAGGTCAGTATAAAATGTGGTACAATGGTGTGTCAACAGCGTCTGGTACAGATCATTGGAGAATAGGCTACGCCTCAATGGAGCCTGTTGATGTGGAATCCGGATATGTTGAAATTCCTCAAAGATTCATGCTGAGCCAGAATTACCCCAATCCCTTCAACCCCATGACCCATATCCGGTATGCATTGCCTGAGAATGCTGATATTCGCCTGGTCATCTATGACCTGCTGGGCCGGGAGGTTGTAGAGCTGGTGAATGACTTTAGAAGTGTGGGCAATTATGAAACCACCTGGTATGGTCTTGACCGCCATGGTAATCAGGTGAGTACAGGTGTCTATTTTGCACGGCTCGAGGCGGGTCGCAACGTGGATGTCATCAAGATGCTTTATCTAAAATAGGATTATTGGCTTAAAGACATTCAAACCTCCTTTGCCAATAGTATGACGAAGCCCCTGTCCACACACGGGGGCTTCTTTTTTTCTGGTCTATTTTGTATATTTAGTTGAAATAGAAACTTAATCACCGATAAAGGTCTTTCATGAAAGTATCCTCAACGTTAACAGCTCAGAATCAACATGTAACAATCCGCTCATTCACTCAAGAGGGTATCTCAGAAGAGATGCTTACACAGATACTGGAAGCAGCCAGAAGATCGCCAACCAGCAGTAATATGCAGGCCTACAGTGTCATTGTGGTTAGGAACCCTGATGTTAAACAGGAATTAGCCGTTTTGGCGGGGAATCAGAAACATGTGGAAACCTGTCCAGTCTTTCTCGCATTCTGTGCTGACTTGCATCGTCTAAAAACTGTCTGCGAGCTACATGATGCAGAAATGACCAACAATCTGGAGACCTTCATTATCTCCACCATTGATGCTTCTCTGGTAGGCATGTCCGTTCAAACCGGGGCAGAATCAATGGGTCTGGGAGCTGTCATGATTGGTGCCATGCGTAATCATCCACGAGAAGTAGCCGCATTGTTAGGATTGCCGCAGCATGTCTATGTAAGCTTTGGGATGTGTCTTGGCTGGCCTGACAGGGATAAAATCCCACCACAGAAACCACGATTGCCTGCTGACTTGGTTATTCATCAGGAAAAATATGATATGACAATTCCAAAATCAAAGATAGAGGCTCACAACACAGAATTGGCGCAGCACTATGCCAATTTGGGCAAAAATCTGGATGTAGCCGCCTGGTCTGGGGTCATTGCCAGAAACCTGAGTCGCCCCCTCAGGCCAGATCTTCAAGTTACCTTAGAAGATATGGGTTTTAATATTTCTGGAGTGGGGGAGAGAGCTTAGGTGAAATCAAGATGGATTATTTCACTAACCATCATTCATTGGGGGGTCTAATTTAAAGGCCAGTAATTATTGCCTTTATAAAGGATTCCAACGCGGGTGAGAATTGAAGAAGTTCCCAACAAATCCTATAATTCGAAAGTTTAGAACGCTTCTTCCGCGTAGGGGTTTCACGCTCATCGAAATCATTTTTTCGGTGACCCTCCTGTCAATAGTGGCCATGGGTACTGCTCAGTATATGGTGTATTCGCGCTGGGATATTGATCGAGGTATTCGTAGACAACTTGCCTGGATCAATATGGCTTCCCGCATGGAACAGGCTGTTGATTGGGGATATGATGCTATACCTGATAGTCTTCCTGAGACCAATCAGGAGATTACCGCGAATAATCTCACTGCCTATAGAACTACCGAGGTTTTTGGAATTGATGATACGACGGACGGTTTATCGCCAACGGATACAGATATACCAGACTACTATATGATTCAGATAAAGATCTCCTGGTTTACTACGGGCAATGTAAGTGATAGCCTGACTGCATACATCTCTGCAGAAATGGCCTGGGATTATTGATGTATCGTCATAGCTCCAGTGGAACCACCCTGGTAGAGCTCATGATAGCTACCGTGATTTCAAGTATTGTAGCCATTGGCTTTTCATCGGTCCTCATGTTTACCCGTAATATGTATAATGATACTATGGTGCGATCCCAGTTGAGTCAGGATGCTTTTGTGGTGGATCAATATGTAAGAACAAAGCTCACGAGTCAGATCGCTGATTCACTTCAAATATTCGCAAGTGCCAGCGACGAAATTTCAGAGGTTACATCAGCCACAGGACTTATCATGCGTTCAGTTCGAATGGATGGAACAGTAGATCATCTCTCTGCAAATGGCTTGAGTTTAGAATGGAAAATTGACGGTTTAATTCATAGTCCCATTGACTCAGATATTTCAGAAATACTCTTTTCAGAAAGTACTGGCTACAGCAAAAAGATGTTGAGGGTCACCATGGTGTTATCTGAAGAAGGTGACAGTATCGAACTGTCATGGATAGTAACTATTCGGAATTAGTGTCGCCTGCATTAGATTGCTATTGAGAACCCCGCAAGAAAATTCACAATAATATGTCCTGGATGTAATCGATATCTCAATATCATATTGAAGCATCTACAATCGGGACTTTATCTAGCATCCAAACTTAGAAATAAATATTTGCGAGCAATATTCAGTGCGCAATCAGCTATATCATCCTATAACTGGTATATTGCATCATATTAGCCAAGCAATTGATTATTGGGAAATGGCTAAAAAGTGTAATATTTTTAATGGTTTTGAGGTATCAGGTCATTTTTGTGAGCGAGTGAAATAGCGACTTATTTTTTGGTGCTAAAAGAAATGTGTCTTCATAAGTAATTGTTATTTATAGTATAATAGGCACTACTGAATTAGAATATGGCCTGATTCTGAGTAAAAATGTAATCTAACAATTCGAAAATTATGGCAAATGTTGTAATAAAATGACACTTTTTTAAAGAATGTGTCATTTTATTCATCAAATATTACGAGTATTTTATAAACTAATCATTTATTGAATACGTGTAAAGCTCTGAGTGATAGGGGGATATGAATTATGACAAAAATTGGCACAGTTATTGAAGCTTTATGGGCCTATGAGACAACAGATCAACATAAATATGTCACAACATTTCGAAGAGGTAATTTCACTACAACTCCGAAAAATGTTTATATTGATACCCTATGTATATATTGACATTAAAGAGATTATGAGAGCGGCCTAAGATATGTATATCGTTGCCATCATGATCACCGCCGTAATCTTTAGTGCTACTGGCTTGGGTGTACTTAACTTAGCTACTGTCGTTAATTTGGATACGCAGACTGCTGTTCAAACTGTACAAGACCAAGTTGAGGTTGAGTCATTTAGTAATGTGGCTTTGTGGCGCGTAAATGTTGGTGGTGATAGCTTGGGCAACTTTAGTGTGGGAGATATATCTGCCACCTATGATAGTGATGCAATGAAGCTGACTGTACTCAAGACCAACGGTGATGAAATATCCGGGCTTATTCTTGATCTTGAAGAAGACTCACACTTTAACAGGGCAGTAGCTACGGAATCGTATATCGATTATAACTATGGAAAAACTGCTAGTGAGGAACCGAACCACAAACTTCGACCTAATATTGGATTTCTTCCTCAGGTTGATATGGAATATCTGGTAGCTAATGCTGCTCAAGAATTGTGGTTATGGGATGAACATATTCACGATGATGATATCGTTGAAGGAATCAACATTATTCATGGCAGCTATCTGGATATACATAATGTCGATAAGGAAAATGTTACTCTGGTTTTCACTGGATATGATATCCAACCAAAAGATGATGTCAAACTGAAAGCTCTCATCGTGGATGATGTTGCATTACCAGCAATGATCTTGACCAACACATACAATAATACCCATTTTGATCAGGGTTATGGTGATGAAATTCATATTGAAGGAGCTATTTACTCAGCTGGTCATATAAGACTACATGAAGGCAAATTTACTGGTCCAGTTGTTTCTCGGACTGCTCGTATATGTAGAGATATTGATATGCTTGATGATGAAGATAGTAAGTATTATGCCTGGAATTTGGGATTTGGAAACTATGAAGACTACGACTGGCCAAAACAGATACAGGAATGGGCTCGTATCGATTAGTACCTTTCTTCTCAACTATCCTGGGAATCCCCAATAGCAATTATTTATGAAGTCCTGATCCAGGACTTTTTTTTATCGAATTCTCCTTGGTTCAACATTTTACAGAAAGAACAAATTGTGGTAGGAGGAAACTTACTATCATTTTGGATTAGATTGAAGCGAGGGATAGGACCTATCTGCTGTAGGTCGTGTTTACCCGGGATGAATCCTCCATATCTAGTAGATTAACAATTCATTTTACCTTGAGAATATCAAATCATTTCAATATTGCTGAATATTGCATAACTGATTTGCCAAAAAAATATGTATTTGATACAAATCTAGTATAAAATAGAAAGTATCAGCCCATATCTAGTACAAAGCTTCATTATACCAAAATATCATAGGATCACAAAATGCATGAAAAGTGTAATGTATATATTCCAATTGTGAATATGAAATAGCTATTTTGCATAGAGGGAAAAGCGACATATTTGCTCGCTGAAGCAATCAGAGAAGCCCCCTAAGTGATTGTATATTATGAAATAATATATCATCCTTTAAGGGCAAAAATGTCCAAACCCGACCATTTCTAGCATGTGGAGCTTTAGCTAACATAGACAAATGGTACCGGAATATGACACAAAATTCAAAAAAGTGTAACATTATACATCAATAATTACGCCGATTTGCTGAATTATACGTTTAGTTGATGGATGTAAGCGTCTCAACTACAACGTGTTAGAATACAGGGTGACAATTGGCATAAATTTTGACCCTTATAGGGTTATGCGGAAGCAAATTATCATCAGAGTTAATTCGATCATGAAAGCGGTCTAACGATGTATATCGTCGCCATCATGATCACTGCCGTTATCTTCAGCGCTACTGGCCTGGGTGTACTCAATTTAGCTACCGTAGTTAATTTGGATACACAAGCTGCTGTGCAAACAGTCCAGGACCAAGTTGAAGTAGAATCATTTGCTAACATCGCACTTTGGCGTGTTAACGCCGGTGGTGATAGCCTGGCAAACTTCAATGTTGGTGACATATCTGCTGCCTATGATAGTGATACCAAGAGACTCTCTGTCACAAAGACAATTGACGAGGAGACATCAGGACTTATTCTTGATCTTAAAGAGGATTCTCATTTTAATCGCGCCATCGCAACGAAGTATGGTATGGATTACAATGGTGGAAAAACCGCAGGTGAAGCTCCGAATCATCAACTTCGACATAATATTGGATTTCTACCCAAGGTTGACATGGAATACCTGGTAGCTAATGCCGCACAAGAGGTGTGGTTATGGGATGAACATATTCATGATGAGCATGTAGTTGAAGGAATCAATATTTTTCACGGCAGTTGGCTAGATATTCATAATGTTTATGCTGAGAATGTAACCCTCGTCTTCACTGGATATCATATCGAGTTAAAAGATGACGTCATAATAAAAGCACCAATAATTGATGGTGTCCCCCTGCCAGCACTTATCATGACAAACCCATACAATGATACGCATTTTGACCAGGGCTATGGTGACGAAATTCATATTGAAGGTGCAATCTACTCAGCTGGTCATATAAGACTGCATGAAGGTGAGTTCACTGGTCCGGTGGTTTCAAGAACTGCACGACTCTGTGAAGATATTGATATGCTGGATGACGAGTATCCTGAATACTATGAATGGAATACTGGTTTTGGTCTTTTTGAAGATTATGATTGGCCAAAGCAAATAGAAGAATGGGCTCGCATCAATTAACCCTTGATCCATGCAATTATCTAAAAATTTATAAGCCCTGATTCAGGGCTTTTTTTATTCCACCAAACCTGAATTCCAATTCTACAATAACAGAAGGTTAGTGTATTCCGAAGAGAATGAATAGTTATTCTATGATTATCCTATTTCGGATAAAAATTGTCACGAAAATCTGACGTTAAACAATGAGTTCTGTCACATAATTATGAATGTATTATGTAAATAGAGTATCTTATAGCCAGTAAGTTTGAAACAAGGTTGTACAGCTGTCAATATGATGAGTTTTTTAAGTGTATAATAAACAATAAATAAAGGTGTTATAAACTTAATCAGAAAGCAGCCCTATAGCTTGGTTTCTGATGAGGTTGAATCTTGGCATATATGTTGTTAATAATAAGGGTTGGTCTGAATCGCGAGGAATTGGCATATTAACATTTTGAATAAAATAAGTACCAAGATATACGTGCAGGGTCATCTCTGGATGCTGTTGGTAATTCTGGTATTTACTTCAGACTTGTCAGCTCAGCCTGCCGGTTACGGGCATCGTAAACTGATCACGCTCAATAGCTCCCAGATCAGTGGCTCCACTGCCCACACTAATTTTCCGGTAATGGTCGAATTCACTGACGTGAAGCTCAAATCCCTTGCCAACGGTGGTGGTGTTGTCAACCCCTCTGGCTTTGATATCATTTTTACTGAGGCTGATGGCAGCACCTTATTGGATCAGGAACTGCAAAACTATGACCCAGCTACAGGTCATGTGCTGAGTTGGGTACGTCTGCCAGTACTTTCTCCCACGGTGGATACTGACATATATCTTTACTATGGCAATGATGCTATTTTTACAAACCAATCTACTACCTCAACCTGGAATGCAAATTACCTCAGTGTCTGGCATCTTGAGGATCTTAACGATTCAAGTCCCAATGGGCATACCCTGCTCAACAACCTCACTGTTGTGAATCCAGCAGGTGTATTGGGAGCTGCCAGAGAGTTTGATGGGGACGGAGACTATCTGGAAGATCAGAATGGTGCGATCTATCTGGATCAGCTAGCTGATATTACAGTTTCAATCTGGGCCAAGCCAGATGCGATAGATACTGACAGAGGTTTGTATATTGCCAAAACGCCTGCAGGAAACGACAATAAACTGTCCCTGCGTGCAGATGCTGCAGGAAGTATCGGTGGTGCGGGAATCAATAGATGGAGAACCACCATTCGTGCGAGTGATGGAAATCAGAAACACAATTCCAGCGATAACCAGGTGACCACCAGTTGGCACAACCTGACCCTGGCGCGTGTGGCTGGAAGTGCCACCGACTTATATATCAATGGCTCACTAGATGTAGGCGCTACACAGACTACGAGGTCTGGAAACACCCAGGGCGCTCTAACCTTTATTATTGGTAAGGGAATAACAGACCTGACCGCGTCATCATGGGATGGCCTCATTGATGAGATCCGTGTTTCCAATATCGCCTTATCAGCCGACTGGATAGCAACTGAACACACGAATATGGCTACTCCTGGCACCTTCCACACCATTTCAACTGCAAATGAGAGTCCAACCCTTGCTAACCTGGAGACTGCCACACTCTCTTATCAGGAAACTGATCCCGCTCAGCCGATTACCTCGAGTATTGAATGTAATGACTATAGCGATGTAGACCTCACTGGAGCGACGATCCAGATCACCACGAACTACGTCAGTCCTGAAGACACCCTGGAATTTGTTGATGCCAACGGCATCACTGGCTCCTGGGTTGAGGGCACTGGTACGTTAACGCTCACCGGGACTGCCTCACTGACGACCTACAACGCAGCGTTACGGTCCATCAAATATTATAATAATAGTCTCACTCCCTCTACATTGACCCGTACAGTGAGTATCAGCATTGATGATGGTGTGGCAATCAGTGGCGGATCAACCAGAAATATTTCTATCAATGGAGTGAATAACCCACCTGTCTTAACTAGTATTGAAGGGACCACCCTTGCTTTTACTGATGGGGACCCAGATACTGCCATTACCAGTAGTGTTTTGGTATCCGACCTGGATGATGCCTATATGGACTCAGCCTGGGTATCCTTCACCGCAGGCTACGTGAGTGGCGAGGACAAACTTCTATTTACTCCTGAGAACGGTATCACCGCCTCTTGGAATAGCGTCAGTGGTGTTATTCTGCTGTCAGGGAGTTCATCAACCTTAAATTACCAGACCGCCCTTCGATCCGTACGCTATGAAAATTTGAACCCTGATCCATCGGTTACCACCCGCACAATCAGCTTTGAAATCAGCGATGGTTCTGATCATAGCTCCATTGTCACACGAGATTTATCCGTGACGCCGGTCAACGATGCGCCGATTCTGGGCAATGTGGAGAGCATAGGACTCGCCTATGAAGCTGGCGATGGTGCTGTAGCCATTACCGATGATCTCACGGCCGAAGATGGTGACGATACCTTTCTGGACAGTGCCCGGGTCCAGATCACAGGAAGCTATGTATCTGGTGAGGACGTTCTGGCATTCAGCAGTATCTATGGGATCACCAGCACTTGGTATAGCGGTATCGGGCTCCTGGTTCTGCAGGGGACCAATACTCTGACTCAATATGAAATCGCACTTCGATCGGTTACTTACGAGAATACTCAACCTTCGCCCCAGTTAGCCACTCGGGTTGTTGAATACTCAGTCAGCGATGGTGAGCTTTATAGTCCAGGAGTGACACGTGCCATTGCCTCAGGTAAACCTGCCACAGTTGCAGATCTGGAGTTGTGGTTGAATGGTAATGCAGATGTTTTCAATGATTTGGCTGGGACTATTCCCGCCACCGAGGGGCAGACTATTGCCCTGTGGAAAGACCAGAGCGGAAATGGTCATGATTTTATCAACGATGATGGAAACCCACTAGCCCGGATCGGTGTGGCTGGTTTGAATTCAGCCAATGCCATTGAATTTTCAGGGACTGGCGGCGAGTCCATGGTGGATGAAGCGGGAGAAGCATATATCAACGGGCTCACCGGGTTTACCAGCTTTTTCGTAGTACAGTCTTATTCTACTGGTACTGATAAGGGGTTTATGACCACTCGCAATGCCGACAAGGGTGACAAAGAATTTACCATAAGGTACGATGCTACCGGAGATAATGGCAGTGCATCCGATGTGATCAAGGTAGCCATTGGAGCAGATGTTACCTCAAATGAAAAAGAAAGTAGCCAGAATGCCCAAACCACGGACGCTCAGATCATATGCGTGGATTGGAATAGTGGCTCTGTCTATGATCTCTATCTGAATGGTGTGCTGAACAATCCCTCTTTCTCTGGAATTCCACCCAATGCTCCTCTGGTCAATGCACGCAGATTCAAAATTGGCGTGGGAGCCGAGGATACCCCCCCGGGTGGTTGGGATGGACTTATGTCTGAAGTCATTTTTTATACCCGTCATCTCTCTGAATTTGAGCGAAGTATCGTTGAGGAATATCTGTCTGACAAGTATTCTCTGAGCGTGGGGCTGCTGGAACCTGCCACTGGGGGTGAAGCTATTTCAGCCGATGATGCAAATTCTGCATGGACCACCTTAACCGGTCCGCGTCTCACCGAGGATGTCTCAGGTGATTTAGCTCTAAATGGAACGATTATTCTAAATGCCCCAATTGGGTTTCAATGGGATACTGGTGGAGCTGATCCTGGGGTAACTGTTGAACCTGCGTTAACAGGACCTACCTCTCTCGCCATGACGTATACCAGCCGTAATAGTTCGACCGTTACTTTCACCGTTACCAACGAATCATCAGCTGGAGTAAATACCCAGGGTAAGGTGACTTTTAGTGGTCTGCGCATACAACCGAACACTGGTACGGTTCCAAATTCTGGAACCATTACAAATACCGGGACCACCGGGGCCACCGGAGCCACCAACTTCGGAATTTTTGAAATGTTTGCAGGGACTGCTAGCAACATCATCTATTCCCAGGCACCAACCATTGGTACGCTCAATAATGTGCTTTCGCCAGCTATTGATACGGAGGTTAAGGATGCCAACGGCAATTCGGTCCTGATCGCAGGCACACCAATCGCCATTGCCATCACAACGGGTAGTGGTAGCCTGAGTGGCAGTATGGTTTTGAACACAGACGCTCAGGGGCAGGTCTCCTTTAGCGATCTAAGTATTAATACGGTAGATACTTACCAGTTGACGGCAAGTAGTGCTGGACTCACATCAGCAGTAAGCGGCAATTTTGATATCACCAACCCCGGTCAATTCACCACCTTCCTCCTTGAGAAGGAGAGCGGCGGTCCCATTCTTACACAGGATGCAGGCATTAGCTTCAATGTGAAAATATCTGCCGTGGATGGAACTCAAACCGTTGATGCGACCTTTAATGGTACCGTAGATATTTCATCTTCTGGTGTCCTCAGCGTTGGCAGTGGCACCACGGTTGCCTTTACGGCTGGAGTCTTAAGTTCTTATACTCTGGCCTTGAGCAGTATCGGAGATTTTACACTGACAGCGACCAATACAGGTGGTTCTGAATTTGGCAACAGCAATAGTTTTTCGGTCCTCTCTGGTGCTGCGTCCGCGATTACATCTGAAATTATCTCAGCCTCCAGTGTGATCCGCAGCGATGGGGCGAGCACAACCCTGATCACGGTTCAACTCAAAGATGCCGGTGGTAATGATCTGAATTCAGGAGGCGAAACCGTCAATTTGATTGCCAGCGCTGGAAGTCTGTTGGGGGTTGTCGTCGATGAAGGCGATGGGACCTACACCCAGACCTTACAGTCATCCAACACAGTTGAGACCGCAGTAATCACAGGCCTCCTCAATGGTACAGGAATGACCGATGATGCCAGTGTTCAGTTCGATTCCTTTACCCATAAGTGGGAGAGTGATCCTGGTAATGATCCTTACACTAGCAATTGGAACGATGCACTCAATTGGGATAATGGCATTCCCGGAGTCGGTGATGCTGTGCTGATTCCCAACCCACCTGCAGAGGGAATTCGCTACCCAATCATTTCAACTGACAATCTGCAGATAGGGTCTATGTCCATTGAATCAGGGGCAGACGTAACCATTTCAGGAGGGATCAGCTTCGATATTACCGGCGATCTGTCAGGCCAAGGTGAGATTATTGGTAGCTCTGTCGATACCTTGCGGGTCGGAGGAGAGCTGAGCATTTCTAGTCTCTCACTTGACAATGTGGAGTTCAATGGTTCACTCTCTCAACGCCTCTCCAATCGTAGTAGCCTGGTGAATATGACCATTGATAACCCTTCCGGAGTCCTCCTGGTTGAAGATTTTACCGTCACTGGGACGTTAACACTGACCAATGGTAGTTTGGTCGTACCTACTGGCCGATCATTGATCGCAAATACAAAATCCATTACGTCAGGTACGATACGCGGAGAAAGAGGAATTACCGGGGTGACTGGATGGCGCCTATTGGCGAGTCCGGTAGCGTCCACCTATGCTGACCTGTTTAGCAATTTCCTTACCCAGGGATATACTGGATCTGACTCTGCCACAGGATCTCCATCTGTCCTGTACTATGACGAAACCTATACAGGGACGGATAACCAACGTTGGCGTAAACCAGCTAATGCCACGGATGCCACTGTGGCTGGTCGCGGCCTGTTTGTGTATGCTTTTGGGGATATTCCTGGCGAGGCAGCCTATTCTGATCCTTTACCCACCACTCTGGATGTGGTTGGACTGGAAGATGAGGGAACTGCTGGCGCCTTCGATTTTGGCGTTACTTATACAGCCGCAGCAGATACGGGCTGGAACTTGGTGGGTAACCCCTTTATGGCTACCATTGATTGGGATGATGTGGGCTGGACCAAAACCAACATGGATAACGTGATCTATGTCTGGGATCATGCGGCCAACTCAGGCGAGGGTGCCTATCTAACCTGGAATGGCACTGCCGGATCGCTGGGCAGTGGTTTGATCTCACCTTTTCAAGGATTCTGGGTCAAGGCCAATGCCGCCGCACCGGTCCTGAAGGTTCCGAAAACCAGTAAGGTCACCGGTGGTGTCTTCTATAAACGGGCACAAAATCAGCCCCTTCTGAATCTGTTACTGGAAAATGACACACTTCTGACCAACACTTTCATCGAGTTCAATGAATTCGGTTCCATCAACAAGGATGATCGGGATGCCTACTATCTGATGCCCCCGACTCAGACATATCTGGAACTGTATACGGAAAGTTATGACCACAAGCTGCTTACTATTCAGTCTCATCCTTCGCGCTTTGGAAGGACTCTGGAGATTCCAATCTATGTCAATGGTTATGTGAATAGTGCTCCACTCTCGGGATCCTATAAGCTATCATGGCCTCGGATGCAGGACCTCCATTCTGAATGGACTTTGACACTGGAAGATTTGGAAACTGGAGCCCAAATAGATATGGCGGTCCATGAGTATTATGAATTTGATGTGAACAGACTTGGGAAAAAATCGCTATTACCAATTTCTCCCACTCGGAATCTTACAGGATCTGTACCTTTTCAACTGATGAAAAAGAGCGATGAAGATGGCCCACGATTTTTGCTCAGGATTGATCCAGGCAATGCATTCCCTGAGATTCCCAAGGATTTTACCCTGGGTCAAAACTATCCAAACCCATTTAATGAAGGTACCATCATCCCATTTTCAATTCCACTTGAGGGAAGGGTCTCCGCGAAAATATATGATGTTAGAGGAAGGCTTGTTGACCAACTTGTTGAAAGTAAATTCTATTTCGCAGGCCAACACAATCTGAACTGGCTTGCTACAGGACGCAGCAGCGGTATATATTTCTGTCAAATGCAAATAGACGATAAATACTTTACGAAGAAGATGATATTATTACGATGAAGCTGTCCAACTACATAATTGGCTTACTCATTCTCGGATCTAGTCTTTTGGGTCAGCAGGAAAAATCCGCCATTGAACTTCACATCTCTGCCAATGTTTTAGATCAGATTGAAGTGATAACGATTTCTGATATAGATGCCGGGATAGTATTGCCTGGGCAGGAAGAGAAAGTGATTTCTCCTATTACCGATGGTGGTGCAGGCGTATTACGACTGGAGGGACAGGCCAACTCCAGTATCCAGGTATCCTATTCTATACAGGTAACCATGACCAATCTTGATACAAATCAACCCCTGCTCATGAATTACATGTTGAGCGGGAGTCCTGAAAATAATCAATCTGCTTCTATCCTGTTTACCACCAATCCTGAAAATGTTGTTTTAAACTCAGCAGGAGTTTATTACATGTGGGTTGGATGTCGTTTCAGCCTGGTAGGCCTGGTTCCTGGACAATATGATGGAGATTTTATCGTTGAAGTGGATTATAACTAGGATGTGTTTAGATAGATTATGAGTAGAAGCAAAATCAATATTCAGCACTTTATCCTTATAAGTACTCTATTTGTGACCCTGTCTGTGCAATCACTATCAGGCCAGACAATAAATTTTAGTGTACACGTTGCCAGTTCGCTTGATGCTACAAAAGATGCAGATATGGCTTTTCCTCAAGTAATGGCAGGAGATGGGATAACAAGCATTGGGCTTGGTGATGGGGGCATGGGCATTTTCGCTATCAGTGGAAATGAAGAGTTGGATGTTGAGGTAACTCTGGTAGCACCCACAGACCTGGTGCATCTCATTTACCCCGCTCAAAAAATGCCACTCAATCTTCAGCTTGCGTATGCCAATTATGGTGTCAATGACATCAATCAGGCCAAAACGGCGATAGGTAATACGGCTCGATTTCAAATGAGAGAACGGGAGAGTGGTCCTGCAGGAGCACCACCCACCCCACCAAGCAGTACCCACACACCTCAGATAGTTACGGCTTACCTATATGTATTTGGGACCATCGATGTGGGTATGATTAGTTCAGGTGCCTATTCCGGGACTGTAGATTTATATGTTCAGTACTACTAGGTATTCTTTTTCTACAACACAGGTGTAATATTTTTGCAACAGATTGTCTACATCTGTTGTCATTTAATTGAGACTATATTTGTAATCAATTAAGTATTTCCAGTAACCCAAAATATGATAAGTGGTTGTTATATATGCACATAAGTATATGCATACTGTTTTGGCATCACTTTTGAATATATTGACAGTGTTCGACGGAGAAACGAACATTTGAAAAAATTGAAATAAGGATGAAAAGAAAATGAAAAAGATGACACTTATAATTTTAATCGCAACACTCATAGCCAGTTTAAGTTTTGCTCAAGATCAAAACCTGGATGTCTCAGCTACTGTGGGCGTAACTGCTCTTAGTTATACATCTAATACAGACATTGCTATTGGTGATGTTTCTAAAGCTTCAACAGCTACAGTTGATCCACTCAGTGGAGCTGCACACGCCAATGTTAGTGGAACAACCACTGCAGGTAACATTGCCATAAGTGGAGAAGAAGGTGCCACAATCACAATCGCCTTTGATGCTACAGCTGTATTGGGCAACTTAACTGAAAACATGACATTTACTGCTGATGTTGTTGGTCATAGCACAACACAACCAGCTTCAGCAACCTCGCTTACCAGTGGTGTTTCTACTGTGGATTTGAGTGGAACAGCCGGTGGTGGTGGTACAGGAACTTATAACTTCTGGATTGGTGGCGACCTGGTTGTTGGTGCTTCCCAGAGTCCTGGTGCATACTCAACTGCAACTGGTAATGGTTCAGGTATTAGTGGTAACGGTGGTGGTGCCTGGTCAATGACCCTGGTGTACCAATAAAAATTTAGATTTCCTAAACAAGACCGTGAAAGGGCTGTGATTATCACAGCCCTTTCTTTTTTCTGGAGTCTCTTTTCATCTTATTTTGGGGTTGGCTTCCTGCCTTTATCTAGATTAATATATCAAGACAATAGAGAATCAATTTTACAAAACTGAGAGATAGATATGATTAGCAGAAGAATGACCCTTATTGTGTTGACACTTATCATGATGTTTTCCAGCCTGTTTTCTCAGGTAGCTATTTCACCGACATCCGCATTTTTGGATAGCAAACAACGTTTTGAAACTATTTTGATAATGAATAACTCCAAGGATCCTCAAGAAGTCAAACTGGCTTTTAAATTTGCCTACCCAAAAGCCAATGAAGCAGGGGATATTGAATTAATCTACGATGATGCAAACGAAGAAAAATTGCACTCAGCCACGGATTGGTTGCGGGGTTTTCCTAAAAATTTTGTTCTGGGACCTGGCGAAAGACAGATAGTCAGAGTCACAGCCAAACCCCCAAGAGGTATAGAGCCAGGAATGTACTGGTCCAGATTGGTCACTACATCCAGTGCGGTAAGCCCAGAGGTTGGTGCCGTAAATCAAACTGGAATTAGCACCCAGATCACCATGCAATTCAACCAGATTACCTCAATCTTTTATAAATCTGGAGTAGTGACTTCAGGAGTAGTCCCCTATAAACTTCGTCCAGTGATCGAAGACCAGGTGGCAAATGTTTTTGTTGATTATACCAAAAGTGGTAATGCGCCCTTCTTAGGCACTATGCATGCTGAAGTGTTTGACGGAGAGGGCAAACTTGTCCAGGAGAAGAAAGTATTCGTATCCATCTATTATGATGGATTGAGGCGTCTTACCATGGATATCAGCGATCTTGATGTGGGTGATTATGATGTCGTACTAACCGTGACCTCTGGCAGGTCAGATATCCCTGCGAATGAAATTGTCCCGACCGAACCCCAGACGATCCGAGGCAGTTTCACCAAAATCTAATTGAATTTGCTTAAACGATTTTTACTCGCTATCAGCATACTATGGGCTGGAAGCTTTGTCAGTGCATCAGAAAGCGAGTCATCCGAAAGCTGGGAAGACGAAGTTTATCTCTCTTTTCGCTATCAAGGTGTCATTGATGAAATAATGGTCGCTATCACAAAAGATGGTGAATTCTTCTTTCCCCTAACTGAACTTTTCGAGCTATTGGCAATTAATTATACATTAAGTGCTAAAAGCTTTAGTGTGAGTGGGTACTATCTACATGAAGACAATACTTATCTTCTGGATTTTGCCAATCATACAGCCTACCTAAAAGATCAAAAAACCACACTGTATGCCTCTGATTTCTTAATTAAGGATGTGGATTTTTTCCTCAAAGCGAAAGTGTTTGAGGAACTTTTTGATCTAAAACTTAGCATTGACCTGAGTAGATTAGTTTTAAAGCTGGAAACCAGTGATATCCTACCCATAATCAGTCGTTATGAGAATAGAAGAAGTCAGCAGAGAAGGATGCAGTACACCCAGGTATCTGACGATTGGTATCCGCTTATTCACCAAAGAGAGCAACGTGTACTAAATGGCGGACTCCTTGATTACACCCTATTTAGCACCGTATCTAAAAACAGTACAAACTTAAATTTGAATACTTCGATTGGGGGTGAACTCCTATTCGGTGATGTTCAGGGCACAGTTATTACTACGGGCAATCAATTTGGTGCAAGTGCTAAGGTGAGTGGTGTAAGATGGCGCTATGTGCTGGATAAGAGTCCTTATTTTACCAGGACCAGTATTGGGGCTTTAACTTCTAAAGGTCTAAACCAGAGAAGCATCCACGGCTTTAGTATCTCCAATGAACCCATCATGACGCAAACATCATTTGATCAATATATTATTGATGGCAATACTGATCCTGAAGCAGAAATAGAACTGTACCAAAATGATCGTCTCGTTGAAGTCTCCACAGCCGATGACGTTGGTTATTATAGATTTTTTGTCCCTCTCAATTATGGAATATCCAGATTTAAAATCCGAATTTATGCGAAACAGGGGCATGTTATTGAACTAGACAGACAGGTTGATATCCCTTTTAACTTTTTGCCACCAGGTGAATTAAGATACCATCTAAACGGTGGTGTTCAGACTAACATAGATCCAACGGATACTGAACAAAGAGATCTCAGCCAATTAGCGATTTCATATGGAGTCAATAAGTGGTTGAGCTCTATAATTGGCCTTGACTATGGCAGCAAGGAGAATCAAAACAGACCCATATTCTATAATCAATTCTCGAGCCGCGTGGGTGGTGATTTGTTGCTTAATCTGGATCTTGTCTATGGGTCGTTTTACAAAGTAACTACCCAGGGACGCGGTTCCCAAAATTCGTCCTGGAATTTCGACTATACCTATTATCAGAAAAAAGGGGAGCAGAATCCGCTTGGCTTTAACCATGCGCTGAATACGGGTGTTTACTTTCCGATTCCCATCTTTGTAAATCCAATCATCACACGTCTCGATGGTAATTGGAAGAAATATTCAGACTCAAACGAGATCGGGATTAACCTCGATTTTAGTAATAGTATTAAGGGATTTAGAATTCGATATGGGCTAAAAGAAGAAAGAGTCATATACGCTGAATCTCAAACAGTTCATAGCGATGCCCATGTCAGTGTCGTTTACTCAATACCTAGAAATCCTCTCTACCATCAGCTCATCCGGGGCACATACCTCAGAAGTGATGTATTCTATAATACGGTGAATGGTGAATTTGAGTCTTACAATCTTCAGATAACCAAGCAAATCTCTAAAACCCTCAAATTCCAATTAGCGATTGGTGGGGATATGCTATCCAAAAGCAGCACCTATGAACTGGGGATTTCCTGGGATGCTGATAAATTCAGAAGTATTACTTCGATAGAAAATGCCAATCACAGTCATTCCGTTGCTCAAACCATCAGAGGATCCATAGCCTTGGACAAACCGAATGGTGAATTTCTTTGGGATAATCGTCAGCAGGTTGGACGGTCTGGCGCCTCTATCCGCATGTTTGTCGATGAAAACAACTCAGGTCGATATGATGAGGGAGAAGAGTTGTTACCTGGGAACGCAGTTAGCATTAAACGGGCTTCGGCGAGACAATTGTCCAAGTCTGGTATACCTCGCTTATCCCAGCTGCAACCCTACCGCCGTTACAATTTTGAAATCAACGAATCAAATATCATGAATCCTCTGCTCATGCCAAAAAACAGAGAGTTTTCTGTCATTCTGGATCCCAATAGTTTTAAGGTTTTGGAGATTCCATTTTTTACGACGGGAATTATTGATGGTCGCGTAGATAAAATGGTAGATGGTACACTACTCCCAATTTCTGGTTTGAGAATTCATGTGAAAGCTATTGGGGGTACTTATGAATCTACGCTCAGGACATTTTCTGATGGGTCATACTACTCTATGGAAATTCCCCCTGGGGACTATGAAGCCTGGGTGGATGAAAGTCAACTTGAGTTCCTTGGTGTACGATCAGTCCCTGAAAAAAATAGTTTTTCAGTTACAACCACTGCTGAAGGAGATTTTGTTGAAGGCTTAGATTTTATCCTTGAGTAAATATCCTTCTGACTAAAACTGGGGTGGTGGGGCTGGTTTGTTCTCCAGAACCACTTCAATTTTTTCCATGACCTCTGGTGTCAGAGCTGGCAATGCATCCAGGGCCTTTAAATTTTCTGTCAATTGGGACATTTTTGAAGCCCCCAGAATAACGGTACTCACATTGGGATTGACAGCACACCAGGCCAATGACATATTTGTCAGGGAGTGACCAATATCGTTGGCTATTTCCTGGAGTTTAATAGCCTTCTGAATTTTTGCCTGACCCTCCGGCGATTCAACCATTTTTTTCAACCAGCCATATCCAGGTAGATTGACTCTGGCGTTATCCGGGATGCCCTGACTGTATTTCCCAGTGAGTAATCCTGATGCAAGAGGTGACCAGATAGTGGTTCCCAGACCAATTTCTGTATAGAGTCTTCGGTAATCAGATTCAACATAGTCACGACGAAACATATTGTATTCGGGTTGCTCCATGGTAGGGGGGATTAGTCCGTACTGCCGGGCAACACCATAAGCTTCCATAATTTGCTGTGCACTCCATTCGGAAGTCCCCCAATACAGCACCTTACCCTGATGAATAAGATCAGTCATGGTACGTACAGTTTCTTCAATGGGAGTGGACTCATCAGGTCTGTGACAGAAAAACAGATCGAGATAGTTTACCTTGAGTCTGCCCAGAGCTGCATGGCAGGCATCCGTAATATGTTTGCGACTCAATCCTCTCTGTGTCGGAAGCTGCCCTCCCCAGAAAGCCTTGGAGGAAACTATAAATGTATCTCGGCTCCAACCAAGTTTCTTGAGGGCATCACCCATTATCTCTTCAGAGGCACCATTGGCATAAACTTCAGCATTGTCAAAAAAGTTTACTCCCGCATCATAGGCGGTTTTCATCATCTCTTCTGCCAGTGAAAGATCAACCTGAGTCTGAAAGGTTACCCATGACCCAAATGACAAGGTGCTTACTTTTAAGCCTGAGCTTCCTAAACGACGATATTCCATATTCAAATCCTCTTTTTTTTGATAAGTAGTGATCGGGCTAAGAATAAATAGTGGGCTGCCAGTTTCCAATCTAAGAAAAATAAAAGTATGGGTGATATCGAGATAAATCGGTTCAGGTTGGCAAGGTTATTCAATGTTGGATTGGGTGACTTTTTTAAATTGCTAGAAAATGGCATAATTTCTGCTTTTTCCTTGACTTGGTTGTAGCAAACGCTATTTTTTTCGAAAGCAAATATCGTGTGACCTGGATCAACTTGAGCACACATCACTCATTCCAATTAAGGGGATACAAATGAACAAAATGATTACCATTTCAATTTTATTATCAGCTCTATTCTTAGGATCTTGTTCCTCCTTGAGTTTTATCCCTACAGAGGGTGGTGCAGCAAAATTTAATCTGGCTACAGTAGAATATGTTCAGGCTCAAGGTGAAGCCCAAAAAGAGGCTTTGGTCTCAGACCTTGCCGGTAGTTTGAGTGTTGTTCTTGACTCTGTCTTGATGGAAGATCGGGCTGCATTATTAGCCATGACTGCCCAGCTAGATTCGATCAATACCCTCATGCTAGTATTCTCAACCCAGATGGATTCATCTCAGATGTATGTTGATAAGTCAATCAATACCATGCAAAAAGAATTGACGACTGTGAAAACAAATGCCAGTAGCACTCGCATGGTTATCCGTCGCATCAATGACAACATCGATAATCTTCCTGTGAAGGCTCTTGAAACCTTTAACGAAGCTATTAATGACTACTTGACAAAGGATGAGGTTGAAACCGAATAACCCCTCCCTTTTTGAAATCATATCCTTTAAGTCCCCTCGCTGAATTTAGCAGGGGGCTTTTTTATTTATTCGTAAATCATGAGAACAAGAGTTCTGGAGAAGGTAAATGCGTAAATCGATTATTTTGATTTCTGGTGTAAATGGTGAAATCGGTCATGGTTTGGTTAGTTCTCTACATAATCAAGGCATCCGCAATCTCATTGGTATAGATCTTAGCATGGCAGATGAATTCGTTCAGGAACGAACTCAGGATTGCCTCATAGGAAATATTCTGGATCGTAACTTGTTGGAACGGATCAACGCCCAATATCAAATCGAAGCCATTTACCACATGGCTGCTCTATTAAGTACTCGGGCAGAATTTTCTCCAGTGATTGCCCACGAAGTGAATGTGGATGGAACTCTGAATCTACTGGATCTCGCCATGGAACAAGCCCAGAGTCACGGTCAACCTGTTAAATTTTTCTTCCCCAGCTCAATTGCAGTCTATGGAATCCCTTCCCTAAAAGAAAAGACCTCGATTGGTGCTATACATGAAGATGATTACCGTCATCCTCAAACCATGTATGGTTGTAACAAGCTCTATTGCGAAAGTCTGGGAGATTACTACAGTCACTATTACAAGAGACTTTCCACCACTGATACGGCAGGTTTAGTTGATTTTAGAAGTATCAGGTTCCCTGGAATTATCAGTGCTCACACACTTCCAGCAGGCGGGACCAGTGACTATGCACCGGAAATGATCCATGCCGCTGCAAAGGGAGAACCATACAGCTGTTTTGTGCGGGAAAATGCTACCATCCCATTTATGACCATGAGTGATGCTATCGTCGCTATCGAGATGCTCATGGCAGCACCACGAGAGGCCTTGACCCAGATGGTTTACAATGTGAAGGCATTTAACCCCTCCGCAGGGGAGTTTTTATCCAAGGTTAAATCCTATTATCCAGAAGCCAATATAGATTTTGTTATCAACGATAATCGTCAGTCCATCATTGACAGCTGGCCAGCAGATATTGACGACGATCAGGCCCGGGCGGATTGGGGTTGGTCAGCCAATCATGATCTGGACAAGGCTTTTTCAGAATATTTAATGCCCGTGATCAGGAGCCGTTATGAACACAACTAAAACACGTCTAATTGAAGAACTCGCCGAGATTAAAGCAGCTGGACTGTTCAAGGCAGAACGTGTGATTGAATCACAGCAAAGTGCCGAAATTCAGGTAGCAGGTACATCGGTGCTGAATTTTTGCGCCAACAACTATCTTGGACTGGCCAATCATCCTCGCCTCATAAAAGCAGCTCAAAATGGGCTGGCTAAATGGGGTTTTGGGCTTAGTTCCGTGAGATTTATTTGTGGTACCCAGAGTATTCATAAGGAATTGGAAGGGAGAATTGCCGGTTTCCTGGGCTTGGATGATGCTATCCTGTATTCATCCTGCTTTGATGCCAATGGTGGGCTCTTTGAGACCATTCTGGGGCCAGAGGATGCCATTATATCTGACCAACTCAATCATGCCTCCATTATTGATGGCGTCCGTCTCTGTAAAGCCAGGCGATATCGCTATGCTAATAACAACATGGATGAGTTGGAATCCATCTTGAAGGAATCTCAAGATGCTCGGACTCGTCTTATATCCACAGACGGTGTTTTCTCAATGGATGGCTATGTGGCCCAAATAGATAAAATTTGTGATCTGGCAGAAAAGTATGATGCCCTCGTTCACGTTGATGATTCACATGCCACCGGATTTTTTGGACCAAATGGCAGAGGCTCCTATGAATTTCGAGGTGCCATGGGACGCGTTGACATAATCACCTCAACCCTGGGTAAGGCCATGGGTGGAGCCAGCGGAGGTTTCACGGCAGCTCGCCAGGAAATTGTGGATATGCTGCGACAGCGCTCTAGACCATATTTATTCAGTAATACATTGGCACCTGCCATCACCGCAGCCAGCATTGCCGTTATTGACCTCCTGTCTGAATCATCAGATTTACGCCAGAAACTGGAGGAGAACACCCGTTACTTTAGGGAGAAAATGACTGCTGCGGGATTTGATATAAAAGTGGGGGAGCATCCCATCGTGCCCATCATGTTTGGAGATGCAAAACTGGCTGCCGATATCGCCGCCGCCATGCTCGAAAAAGGAATCTATGTTATTGGATTCTCATTTCCTGTAGTACCTAAGGGAGAAGCCAGAATTCGAACTCAAATCAGCGCTGCCCACACCCGCGAACATCTCGATCGGGCCATTCAAGCCTTTACTGAGGTCGGCAAGCAATTCGGTGTTATTTAAAGTCATCTCGTAGTAATATTTTATCGTTGTGGGGACGGTGATTACCCCGCCCCTACAGCGACAACTCCCCAAAAATCTCTGAAAAACTCACTAACAGATCATATCAGTTTATGCTATGTTTTACCCTACCATGTTAGGGCTCAGAACTATGAAAAAATTGTATATCATCAGGCATTCCAAGGCAATTGAAGTGGCACCTGACTTTTCCGATTTCAATCGCTGTCTGGCAGATTATGGGGTGGAAAAAGCTACTGCAATTTCCGAGCATCTCGCCCAGGATCTAACTGATGTTGATCTCATACTTTCAAGTCCTGCTTGTCGGGCTCTTGAAACTGCAAGTATCTTTGCCGAGAAATTAAATTACCCCGTTGCTGATATTGTCAAGCTGGAGCCTCTCTATCATTTTGGAGGAATTGACCAGGCGATTGACATCATCTCCCATGTTGATGATGATGTTGAAACCCTCATGCTCTTTGGGCACAATCCAACTTTCAATGCTTTATGCTGGAATTTATGCAAGGAATTTCGCGAGGGCATGCCAACGTCCTCTGTTGTTGGTATCACGTTCAACACCAGAACCTGGCTAAAGGCGATCAAAAAGGGCGGAAAGCTGCTTACCTATCTCACAAAAAAGAATCTGAGCTAAATTCTAAATGGCTAAATCGTCTAAGAAATTTCGTGTGACAAAAAGAGATCCTGAGCTGAACTGGTCTCCTGACTCAGAACAAAAATATGCTGCCATAGATATTGGCTCCAATGGTGTCCGTCTTCTCTTATCCAAAGTAATGACCACAGGGGCACACTGTGTATTTGCCAAAGAATCTCTGGTAAGAATGCCCATTCGTCTGGGAGAAGATGTGTTTAAGGATCAAGTCATCTCTCCCCAAAAAGAAGAGCAACTTGTTTCCACCCTGATAGCCTTTTCCCATCTGTTAAAAGCATACGCACCCAGGGACTATCGAGCCTGTGCAACTTCGGCCATGCGCGAAGCCCAGAATGGTGTCAGAATTGCGACCCGAATTAGAGAGGAAAGTCAGCTAAACCTGGAGATTATCGATGGTGGCGTGGAAGCTGAGATGATCTTTGCTTCCCATATCGCCGAAACTCTCCACCCTGACAGGGCCTATCTCTATATTGATGTGGGTGGTGGTAGCACAGAATTGACCTTTTTTGCCAGGAGTGAGCGCCTGATTTCACGCTCCTTTCCCATTGGTTCGGTCCGTTTATTGAATCGGCAGGTAAGTCAGGCTGTCTGGGATGATATGCAGGCCTGGGTATTAGAATTCCGCCCGGTTGATATTCAGTTAAGTGCCATTGGCTCAGGGGGAAACATGAATAAAATCCTCAGACTCTCTAGCAGCAAAAATGATATGCCAGTTAGATTTACAGAATTAAACGAGATTGATGCCATGCTCAATTCATACAACATAGAAGAGCGCATCAGAATATTACATCTACGACCAGACCGCGCTGATGTTATTGTTCATGCTTCCAAAATATTCAAATCCATTATGAAATGGGGTGAGATTGATGAAATATTCGTCCCCCAATTCGGCCTGGCTGATGGATTGGTGCATCATATGCACGATGAGTATGTGAAAAATCAATAGGGGATTCATCGAATGAAACCTGAGAACCCAATGCTGGATGCGTTAAAAGCTATCCTGCCTGAGGATCGGATTAAAGCACGACTCATTGATCGCCACAGTTTTGCCAGAGATGCCAGTTTTTACAGGCTGATTCCAGAGGTGATCGTTCAGCCGGTGAGCGAAACAGAAATCATCCAACTATTTGCATATTCTCAGCACAGTAAGATACCCCTCGTATTCAGAGCTGCTGGAACCTCCCTGTCTGGTCAATCAATTACTGATGGGATCCTGGTAGAAGTCAGCAACAAATGGCAGGACTTTTTCTTTGATGAAGAGCAGGGAACCATTCAATTGGAACCTGGCTTGATTGGGGGACAGGTGAATCGCCGGTTGGCACCATATGGTCGCAAAATTGGTCCCGATCCAGCATCATTGGATGCCTGTATGGTTGGGGGAATCATTGCCAACAATGCCAGTGGTATGTGTTGCGGCGTAAAGGATAATGCCTACCACACCATGGACTCTGTGCGATTTGTCCTCCCCAATGGTCAAACATACGATACCATCGATGAGAATAGTGACGAGCAACTTCTAGAGCAGTCTCCAGAAATTTATCAGGGTCTGCTTGATCTTAGAGAACGCGTTCTCGCTGATAAAACCCTCTACAAACGCGTGAGAGATAAATACACTCGCAAGAACACGCAGGGCTATTCACTGAACGCACTTATCGATTATGAAAAACCTATTGATATATTAAGTCATCTCCTGGTTGGCTCAGAAGGAACTCTGGGGTTCATTTCAAAGGTACGCTTAAAGACGTTGGCAGATGACCCACACAAATCCGCTGCCTTACTTTTCTTTAAAGATATACGCTCAGCAACACAAACCGTGCTGCCCCTGCAAAAAGCGGGAGCCCAGGCCCTGGAACTTATGGATCGAGCAGCTCTGCGTTCCATACAGGATGAACCGGGTATGTCAGAGGAAATAAAAACGCTTCCTGAAAAAGCAGCCGCTCTGCTTTGTGAATTTCAGGCACCTGATTCTAAAACCCTTGCTGGTAAGGTGGATGCAGGTCTGGAAGTTCTAAAAACTGCCAAATTAATTCATCCCGCTGATTTCACCGAGGATGAGCCTACCCGTATGCTCTATTGGAAGCTACGTAAAGGCTTGCTGCCCTCAGTTGGTGCTGTCAGGAAGTCAGGAACAACTGTCATTATCGAGGATATTTGCTTCCGGTTGAAGGATCTGGCCGATGCAACCCTTGAACTTCAGGGACTGTTTAAGAAACATGGTTATGATGATGCCATTATTTTTGGTCACGCCAAGGATGGCAATCTCCATTTCGTAATTTCTCAAACCTTTGCTGATGCCGCTGGTAGGGATCAGTATGAACATTTTATCAAAGATGTAGTGGAGATGACTGTGGGCACCTATGACGGTGCCTTAAAAGCTGAACATGGTACGGGTCGCAACATGGCTCCTTTCCTTGAAACTGAATGGGGTGAGGTAGCCGTAGAGATTATGCGTGATCTCAAAGCCCTCATTGATCCTGATCTTCTTTTAAATCCAGGTGTGATCATTAATGACGACCCTGAGATTTATCTTAAGAATATCAAACCAACACCCACAGTTGAAGCTGTCGTCGACAAATGTATCGAATGCGGATTTTGTGAAACCTGGTGCCCTTCAAGGGACTTGAGTATGACACCGAGACGGCGTATTGCTACCTGGCGTGAAATTCAACTGCTTCAGAAAGGTGATTTCACCGAACGGGAAACTGCTCAGGTTTTGCTCAAGGATTACGCCTATGAAAGTGTTGACACCTGTGCAGTGGATGGTCTCTGTGCTCTGGGATGCCCTGTAAAAATTGATACAGGTGACTTAACCCGTCATTTTAGAAAAGAGAGTCATGGCCTGATCAGTCGCCGACTTGCCTGGTGGACAGCCAGATATTTTAGTTTTGTGGTGGAGATGATCCGTCTGGGGCTCAACCTGGCAACTCCCATTACTCGACTCATTGGCAGCCAAAGAATCGTTTCCCTCTCAATGGTACTATATCGCTGGAGTGGTGGGCGAATTCCCGTCTGGCACAAATTTATGCCAACTGGCGGCAAAGGTTTGCCCGTCATCCGAATCAAGAATTCTGATGAAAAAGAGGAAATGGTTTACTTCGCCTCTTGTCTCAGTCGGGGCATGAATAAAACCCCAGGTGAAACCAATACACTGAGTACTGCAGAAGCATTTATTCAACTTATGCAAGAGGCTGGCATACATCCAATTTATCCTGACCACCTGGAAGACCTCTGTTGTGGAACCCCATATTCCTCAAAGGGCTTCAATAAAGCTTACAAGCTCATGGCAGAAAATACTGTACGTTCTCTATGGAAGACATCCCAGCAGGGGAAATTACCCATTGTGGTGGATACCTCGCCATGTACCTACAAAATGTTGCATTATGATTCGATCCTTGAAGGAGAGTATCTGCAGCAATGGAAGGCTTTAAATATTGTGGATATCATTGCCTACTTGAATGATACCATTATCCCTCGACTGGATATT
Source organism: Fidelibacterota bacterium (assembly GCA_018650445.1). GTDB lineage: Bacteria > Fidelibacterota > UBA8477 > UBA8477 > JABMPR01 > JABMPR01. The sequence goes on along the minus strand of JABIFX010000062.1, from coordinate 29,083 downwards.
AAACACAAAGCAGACAAGATCATTCTGCATCCTACTTGCTCATCACGGAAGATGGGTCTGGAAGGGAAAATGTTATCAGTGGGCCAGACCTGTGCCCATGAGGCTATTATCCCTGAGGATACGGGGTGTTGCGGTTTTGCAGGCGATAGAGGTTTTCTGGTTCCAGAGCTTACTGAACATGCCACCCGAGATGAGGCAGCAGAAGTGCGCCAGCATCATGGGGTGAATGGACATTTTTCCACATCTCGGACTTGTGAAATGGGGATGTCAAACGCTACAGATGAGAGTTATTCATCTCTGATCCATCTTGTTCATGGAGCCGTTTTCGGAAATTAACCCAACATCCAGAATACCCAGAGTACTGCCAGGGCAGGACCGAGTATCCCCATTAATATACCACCTCTGACAAAATCTGTGGTTTTCATACCTCCAGTGGCAAATGCAATAGCATTGGGAGGTGTGGAGATGGGCAAACACATGGCTGCAGAGGCACCGAGGGCCAGTGGAATAACTACGATAGGTTCAAAACCAACAGCAACTGCGATACCCAGAGGAGCCAGTATATTTGTGGCAGCAGTATTGCTCATGAAATTTGACAGTAAGGTCGTGACATAGGCCAATACAAATGCGATGGCAAGCAGACCCATAGTATCCATGGGGATGAGACCCAGTACCCAGGTGGCCAAACCACTTTTTTGAATTGCCACACCCAGAGACAACCCACCTGCCATGAGCATTAGCACATCCCATTGCAGGCGACGCACTTCAGCGACATTCAAAATACCAGTTACAGCAAAAATTGTGATGGGAATAAAGGAGACAACTGCAGTGGGCATACCGTGTATGGAGCCGGTCATCCACAATAAGACAGTCAATATGAAAACAGGGAATACCAGGAGACGTTTCCACATGGGAAGCAACGAACCCGTTCTGGTTTCCCACTCCAGCCCACGGAGATCAAGAGTCTCAGAATTTGATGGATGTGCAAATCGTAAATAGAGCCAGGCAATAAAAAATAGCACGATGGCCGGGGGGAGTCCCAGTGTCATCCATTCGACAAAACTAATGGCATGGGTCTCGTTGAGCAAACCCGCAGCAATGGCATTGGGTGGACTTCCAATGATGGTTCCCATTCCACCCACATTGGCAGCGAAAGGGACACCCAGCAGTAGCGCTTTGACAAAAGGATCTTTTTTATCGATCCCGGCAATGACCGGTGCCATAACTGACATCATCATAGCTGTGGTAGCTGTGTTAGACATAAACATGGAAAACACAAAGGTCAATCCCATGGCTCCCAGCAACACATTTGAGGGACGAGATCCAAACCATTTCAGAACAAATCGAGCCATCATCCTGTCGAGACCAGTGGTTTGAGCCGCCTGTCCTAAAACAAAACCACCCATAAAGAGCCACATGATAGGACTGGCCCAGGGATTCACAAACATCTGCCAATCCTTTGGACCCGTGGCATACACACCACCTGGTTGACCTAAGATGAGAATTTCCAGACCAATGATCAGTATGGCAACTGCAAATGCGGGAATTGCCTCGGTCATCCATAAGCCTGCCGCAAAGATAAGGATAAAAAGTGTCCACATAGCAGCCGGTTCTAAACCGGAATAGGAGGGGATGAAGGCGATCATAGCTGCAAAAAATGCAGTCCCAATCATTTTAAGCAGACGTCTGGTCGAGGAAATTTGCAATTTGCCCAGTAAACGCAGTGCTTGTCGTCTAGTATCTAGCATAATTTATTGAATGACCCTAAGACGGTTTCAAACCTTCGTAAGGTTAGCACCCTATCTTTGTGTTTCTAGTTATTTGCAACTGAAGGTTCCTAATCTTGGGTTTCATGCTCAATCAGCGCTTCGGCGACCGATCTGGAACAATCAGCAAGATCCTTCAAATCATAGCCACCTTCAAGACCTATCAGTAGATGAGGAGTAATATCCAGGCAGTAACGAGTAAATTCTGCAAAATGTTCAGGTAAGAGCAGCATACCTCCCAGAGGATCGTTTTGACTGGCATCAAATCCGGCGCTGACAATAAGTAATTCAGGTTCCCAATTCTTGAGGAAGGGTAAAACCTTCTTATCAAAGGCATCAAAATATTCATATTTACCAGAACCAATTGAAAGTGGAATATTCAGAACATTGCTGAAATCACCTTTTTCATGATCTGCACCAGTCCCGGGATAGTAAGGCCACTGATGGAGTGAACAATATGCCAGATTTGGATCAGATTCCAGAATATGCTGGGTGCCATTCCCATGATGCACATCCCAATCCAGAACTGCTACTCGATTAACACCCTTGACAGTCATGGCATAATTTGCGGCGATAGCACAATTATTAAAGAGACAGAAACCCATGGCGTTGTCACGCTCAGCATGATGTCCAGGGGGGCGAGAGATGACAAATGAAGACTCCTGGTGACCCACAATGCGATCAACTCCATCCAACCAGGCACCGGTGCTCTTAAGTGCTATGTCATAACTCTCCGGGCTTACCATGGTATCAGGATCCAGGCTGAAACCACCGCGTTCAGCAGTGTTGCGCACATTAAGAATATGCGCTGGAGAGTGGACTAGCTTTATTTCTTCAACATCGGCTCTCCGCGGCTCGACCCATTTTACCTGATCAAGGAATTCACTTTTACGAATTCCATCAGTGCAGGCAGATAGCCGCTCAGGTCGTTCGGGGTGACCAAAACCGGTATCGTGTTGTAGAAATCTTTCGCTGGTAATCACATTTATCATGGCGGGAAAGATATTCAAATCTCATGCCTTGTACATACGTAAGTCTGTAGAAGTGCAAAATAATTTCAAAAAAAGAACAAAGTCTCTTGCTATTCTGACTCTCCATACTTAATTGTGACCCAGGAGTCATATTATGAATATTAGTTCAAACAATACTGTTTTAAGCCGCAAAGAAAGAGACAAGCTGCGCAATAAGGAAGCCATCCTGAAAGCTGCAGTGCATCTCTTTGCTCAGAAAGGGTTTGCTGAGACAAAACTTGAGGATGTCGCCGCTCTGGCCGAGTTTGGTAAAGGTACCCTTTATAATTATTTTGAGAATAAGGATGATCTACTCCTCTCAGCATTTGATTATGCTGTGGGGAACATGCTCGATTTCTTATACGATCAACTGTCATCAGTTTCTGATCCCCTCGATCGAATCCGCCTCATCGCCAATTCCCAGTTTAACTACTATCGAAACAATACCGATTTTATGCATGTGATTATGACAAATCATCAGGTATTAATGAATCATGCCCGTAGCAAAGAAGTCTTTGATCGCTTTCAGGATTTGAAAAGGCTGGTGATCATCGAAATGCAGGCTGCCATAGATGCAGACCAATTACGCGCGGGTAATGCCCAACATTATGCGGCCTACCTCAGTGGAATGATTCATAGCCAGGTCCGTTCACTTAACGTGGGGGACATGCAAATGGATGAGGTGATTGCTGATGAAATTATTGATGTTTTTTTGAATGGAGCCAAATCATGAATAAATATTTGCTGACATTGGTGATCAGCCTCACGTTGATTAACTCAGTGGAGGCTGTAACCCTGGAGCTCGAGCTCAAGCAGGCTATCAAGCTTGCTTTGGATAACAATGTGAATATGCAAAATGCCCAGGAAGACCTCCTCAAAGCAAAAGCCCAGCGCAAGGAAGCTTTTTCCTCAGCCCTCCCAGTAGTTTCGGCCTTTGGTCAAGCCTCGCACAGCTTCGCCATTGGCGCCCAGCCCATGTCTTTTCCGATCCCATTTGGAGTCCTGGATGCAGCAGGTAATCCAGTAGCTATGACAGATAATAATGGGAATACGATCCCTTACACCGGACAAAATGGAATCCCTATTCCTGGTCAGCATCTTCAGCAGACAGGTGTTCAGATGGTTCCGCTGGAATTGGCTTTTGGATCTGACAATACCATGGTCTATGGACTCAGTCTGACTCAACCGCTGTTTGAGGGTCGTGTTATCGCTGCTATCCGTGGGGCTAATGTATATGGTGATCTGGCAAGCTCAGCTGCTGATGTCACTCGACTCTCAGTTATTGAGAATACCAAGAAAGCTTATTATGGAGTATTACTGGCTGACAAAATGGTCTCTGTCATGCAAAATTCTTTGGAGGTCATGCAACAGAACCTTCAAAATGTCTCAGCACTTTATGCACAGGGAAAAACAGCTGAATTCGACGTCATACGAGCTGATGTTCAGGTTGCTAACCAGACTACCATGGTGAGTAATGCCCGTAAAATGAAAGAATTGGCTTATGCAGGATTAAAGCGTAGCTGCGGTCTCCAGATTGATCAGGATGTGGCGATACTGGGTGAACTCCAAACAGAAATTGTACATGACCTTGACCTGGCTGATCTAGAACGCAAAATGATTTCCAATCAACCCATGTTGAATCAACTGGAAGCTAACGTTAAACTCATGAAAGAGAATATCCTCATGGTTAAGGCAGAGTTTATGCCTTCAATTGCTCTGACAGGCTCTTACCAGGAGATGAAGTCTTACAATGATGACGGGTTTGATGATGCAAGTTTTAAGGAATCCTCCTCATTAGCTGTGGGCATAAATATGCCAATTTTTAATGGTTTTGGATCCACTGCCAGAGTACAGAAAGCCAAAGCCGATCATCGAAAATCTGAATATCAACAGCATGATATGAAGGAGAATCTACTCCTGGAACTGAAGAGTATTTTCCTGAGTATTAAAGAATCCTCACGGAAAATTGATGCCGGGCTTAAAGGTGTAGAGCAAGCCCATAAGGGAGTTGATATGGCTCAAAGACTGTTTCAACAGGGTATGGCGAGCCAACTGCAGGTTTTAGATGCCCAAAGCGCCAGCGACCAGGCCGAACTTGGTCTTTACCAGGCATATTTTGAATATAACAGCGCCCGTGCTTCATTGGCACGTGCCCTTGGAGAAGAATAATGAAATCGTTGAAAACATACTTATCCACACTACTTATCGCAGCAAGTTTAATGGTTGTGGTCAATTGTGGCGGTGAGACAGAAGTAAAAGAAATTGTAGAATCAAAAGTGCCGGTTGCGCTGGATACAATCAAGTATCAACCCTTTCAGATTGATTTCCATAGTATTGGAAGAGTCGTTTCTGAAAATCAAGTAAATTTGCTGTTCCAATCAGCTGGACAGGTTGATTCAATCTGGGTTAATATTGGAGACTACGTGTTCAAGGATCAACGTCTGGCCAGTATCGAACCAGATGTGTATTCAACCATGTATGCCCAGGCAAAATCCATGTATGAGAAATCCGAACGCGATTTAGAAAGCTCAAAGGCTCTATTTAACTCCAATGTGATTTCATCTGATCAATTTGAGATGGCCCGCATTGGTCTGGATAACGCCAGAGCAGCCTATACTCAGGCGAAAAACTCCATGGATAATACCACTTTACGTGCTCCCTTTAATGGCTGGATTGTAGCCAAGAATTTAAATATTGGTGACTTGGTTGCCCCAGGTGGAGCCATGCAGCCACCCATGGTTCTGGCCGATATGAATCACTTGAAAATCATTGTCCCCGTGCCGGAAGCTCGCATCGGGCAGATCAGAAATGGTCAGTTCGCCCAGATCCAGTTTAAAACCTTCCCTGATCGAGTTTTTGGAGGTGCCGTACTACGTATTGGCATGGCTCCCAAAAACATGTCCAATAACTATGATGTTGAAGTTCGCATGTCCGGCAATATGAGGGGCATGAAATTGGGGCTGGTTGGTGACGTTCGTATTGTTCAAGAATACTACGAAGAAGCCCTGGTCTTACCGCTCAATCTGATTCAAGACGATGGAGATAAAAAATTTATTTACACTGAAGAAGAGGGCAGAGCCGTTCTGAAAGAAATCAAGATTCGCGCATTATCAGGATCCCGAGTATTTATTGAAGCTGATGTTAGCCCTGGAGATATACTTATTGTCCGAGGGCACAATGATGTTAAAGATGGTGTTCTTCTGGATATCGTGGAGTAGGGAAGGATTACCTCATGAAAATTTCAAAACAGGCCATAAATCATCCCATGGCCATCATCTTTGCTTCACTGGGCATTTTTATTGCCAGTATAACAACGTATTTGATTCTTCCGCTAGAGTTGGTTCCGGTCATTGAAATTCCCTATGCCTTTGTATCAGCAACCTATGTTGGTGCAGCACCTTCTGAAGTGGAAACCGAGATTCTCAAACCTATTGAGGAAAAACTGGCACAATTACAGGATGTTGATGACATCACGGGTTATGCCATGCAAAATGTCGGTTTTATCACCATCAAGTTTTCTCCAGAAGCTGATCTTGATATAAGTATAGATGATTTAAAGGAGAAAGTAAACGAGGCTATTCCTGAGCTCAGAGATGAAATAGATAATGTTACAGTAACAGATATCGATTTTGCCGACACACCGATAAGTATTCTGAATATCTTTGGAGATTTCTCACCCCATGAATTACGCATTCAAGCTGAGCTGATTAAGGATCAACTCACACGCATATCCGGTGTGAATCAAGTGGAGATGTTTGGTGGTGAAGAGCGTGAAATTGCCATCGATATTGATCCCAATTTGCTTCTGGCAAACAATCTCAGTATCCCGCAAATCATGATGGCGCTGCGCCGGAGCAATATGAATTTCCCCGGCGGTACTGTCAAACTGAAGGGCCAGGACATATTTGTACGCACCGTAGGTAAGTATTCTGATATCAATGACATAGAAAATACTATTCTAGGCGTTGATGCATCTGGCAATGTGAAACGTATTCGTGATGTAGGAACGGTAACAGATGGTTTTGAGATACCATCAAGTTATTCCCGCTACCAGCAGCAGAATAGTGTGACGTTACTCATTTCAAAAAGAACCGGTGCCCACATTGTGGAAGCTACTGAGCAGATTGAAGCAGTTGTTGACGAACTGGCTGCAAAGTTCCCTGACGGAATGGATTATGCCTATACTGCCAGACAAGCCACAGATATCGAAAGACAGAACAGTCAGCTAAACCAGAATGCTGCCTGGGGAATTTTGTTCGTCATCATTGTTCTCTTTGCGGGAATCGGCTTTAAAAACGCCCTTATCGTCTCCATTGCGCTGCCGTTTGCACTCATGTCTTCATTTCCCCTCATGTATGTCTTTGATCTGGCACGCACGGGTATCTCTATGTTTGGACTGATTATTGTGCTGGGTATTGTGGTGGATGGCGCCATCATTGTGGCTGAATCGACCTATCGACATATGGAGGAAGGGCTTAGCCGCAAGGCTGCCGCTTTACAGGCCATCGATGAAGTGGGAATCCCCATTATGACTTCAGTGTTGACCACCATGGTGGCTTTCGCACCCATTATTTATATGTCAGGAACCATGGGCCAATTTTTATCCGTGATTCCCAAAGTGGTCATATTCACTCTGGTTGGAGCATTTCTAGCTGATCACTTCCTCATTCCAGTTCTCGCTTCGAAAATGATGATGGTTACAAAGCGCGCTGGCTTGCTCAGTGGAGAGTGGGCTGGTAAGCGTGCTTATACTCGCATTGTCAAATGGGCATTGAATCACCGAATTCTGGTCATACTTGGAGCTACAGTCGTTTTCTTTATGTCCATTGCTGCAGTAGGAATTTCTGCTGTCAGTGATACCAAGCTAGTCAAATTGGAAATTTTCCCCAAGGTTGCTAAACCCAGGATTATTCTGGATATCAACACCCCTGCAGGGAGTCAACTCGATTATACCGATGCTGTAGTCAAGGAAATTGAAGAATACTTGATTGGTTTTGTAGAAGTTGATAGAATTGTTTCCACGGTTGGAGAGAGTGGCGTTCAGAATGTGCGTTTGGCTCAAGGAGGTGGCAAAGGCGCCGAAATTGGTCAGATAAATGTGGACCTGGTAGAAACCGGTGAGCGCGATATTTCGGTTGATGATCTCATGGCTATTATGGATGCAGATCTCTCGCGTATACCTGGTGTTGAAATCGTGCTTCAAACAATTGTTGAAGGACCACCCATTGCCAGCAATGTAATCATTGATATTAGTGGTGATGATCTGGAAGCCATAGGTTTTGTGGCAGAGCAGGTAAAACGAGATTTGGCGACTGTAGAAGGTGCCTTGAATGTTGAATCGAGTCTGGGTGTACGCAGAACTGAGTTCCAGGCTATTGTTGATCACGATCGTGCTGCGAATTATGGACTATCCAGCCAGGAAGTAAGCAACACCCTGGCTGCAGCGATGATTGGTCTGGAGGCAACGACCTACTCAGATGGTCTCGAAGATATTCCCGTTGTTGTTCGCCTGAAAACGGATGGCGACGATGCTGTCGATGCAATTCGAAATTTGAACATCATGAACCAGATGGGGCAGATGATACCATTTGAAAATGTCGCCTCTTTGGAGCTAGGCAGTAGTGAAACCCTGATTAAGCACCAGGATTTCAAGCGCAACATCTCGGTGTCCTGTGATCTGGCCAAGGGTGTCGATGCCACGGATATTCGACGTCACATGGATCCCTTCCTGGCTAAACTTGCAGTACCAAACGGTGTTACTGTGGATTATGGTGGGATTGAAGACGAGGCTTCCGAATCTTTTGCAAGCCTTGGTAGAGCCATGATGATCGGATTTGTTGTGATCATGATCATCCTGAGTGCTCAGTTCAAATCCTTCAAACAACCTCTGATCATCGGTCTGGCGATACCGCTCTCATTTATTGGAGTGATTTTTGGTCTCATGGTCACCCGAGTTCCATTTGGAATTATGGCCTTTTTTGGTGTGGTAGCTCTCATGGGAGTGGTGGTAAATGACGCAATTGTGCTTATCGCCTATGTCAACGATCTGCGTAAGACAGGTATGCGGGTGCGGGAAGCCTTAATTAAGGCTGGCAGGAACAGACTTCGCCCAATCATTCTCACCACCGTAACTACACTGGCAGGTATGATTCCCTTAAGCTTGAACCTGGCAGGTGGAGCCGAATATTGGAGACCCCTCGCAGTCAGTTTGATCTTTGGTCTGGCAGTTTCCTCCTTCCTGACTCTCATCATAGTCCCAGTCTTATATTCCTTAATTGAGAGCCGTGCAGAACGAAAAAAGCTAGGGAGTACAACATAGTCTCCTCAGCCTAGGGCTGCAGATTATTAAAATTGTTAAACAAAGGGCTTTGTGATGGCACAAAGCCCTTTGCTTATCTATCTTAGTCAATAGTTTTCTAGATCAATCAGTTTCAAAAAAAATACGGAGAGATTATGATCAAAAACAAATTGACAATAGTATTGATGGTACTGCTGGCTCTATTTGCGCTGGGACATTCAGCAGAGCGGCTGGTGCTTGTTGAATATTTCACCAACGCTGGCTGACCTGGTTGTGGTCCCGCAGGGGCAGAGTTGGAAGTTTTCCGACAAGGTAACGAATCAGCATTCACTTCAATACATTACCATGTGTCTTGGCCTGGCAGTGATCCTTATTATAGTTATAACACTGTCGACCCAATAGCTCGCATACAGTCCTATCCTAATCCTAATGGTAGCAACTGGGTTCCGTATATTGCGGTGGATGGTAACAATGGTTTAAATGATAACCAGGATGTTTCGGTGTGGGGAGCAGCAATCCTGAATCAAGCGGGAACGACTGCGCCCCTTTCAATAACTGCAACTGGAGATATGAACTATCAAGGAGTCGGTAATTTGGATATCACTTTATCCCCTGAAGCAGGTGTGACAGGTGCATACACTCTCCAGGTAGTTTTGGTTGAGGATAGTTTGTACTTCATGGGATCCAATGGATATCCTCATCATGATGCAGTCATGCGCCATATGTTCCCTGGGTATGTAGGTACTCCCATTAGTTTGGAAGCAGCCGTTGATGCAACAGTATCCGTCGACGTGCAAATACCTCAGGATTTTGCAGTTGCTAACTGTCGTCTCGTCGTGTTTGTCGAGGCTTCTGACAAATCAATCTTGAATACAGCAAGTTTTGATGTGACCGAGTTTACTCCTATCAATGTCCCATACCTCCAGACAGTATCTACAAGTATCGACCTGTTTGATGACAATGCTGACAACAAACTTAATCCAGGTGAATCAGCCAATTATTATGTGACAATAGATAACAGTTGTAACTGGATTGAAGCCACTGGCATAACTGGTTATTTATCCAGTACTAACCCTTTAATCAGTATTAGTGATAGCATAGGTGTATTCAGTTCACTGCCCCCATGTAGTACAGCCAGTAATGACATAGACAAATTTACATTCACAGTTTCATCTGAGGCACCACGAGTTAGTGAATTTGACTTCAATTTACGCCTTCTTGCGAACCAGGATTCAGAGAATCCTTATGAAACCAATAAGACGCTCACTGTGACGATTGATATGTTCCAGAATAATTTCCCCATCAGCTATGAGGGCGGGATTGTAGGCGGTAGCGCTGTACTAGATCTCAATGGTGATGGAACCCAAGAAGTAATATTTGGCGGGGTGGATAGCCTGCTTCATGCCATTACTGCCGCTGGCGTTGAATTGACGGGGTTCCCTTTTGTTTCTGAAGGGAAAATCACAACAGCCCCAGCTGTAGGAGATATAGACGATGATTCATTCTTGGATATTGTCTTCACTACATCCGATGGTGGCATCTATATAATAGACCATGAAGGAGTTGGCGAATTAGTCGCCCAGGCTAGCGGTCCAATTATGGGAACTCCTGTTATAGATGACCTGGACAACGACGGTGATATGGAAGTTGTTGTAGCAGGGTTTGGTTATGATCTAATCGCTCTCCATCACGATGGTACTCCTCTGACAGGTTTTCCGATTATCATAGATGGTGAACGCATGGAAGCAGCGCCTGCCATCGCTGATATTGATGGAGATGGATCCAAAGATATCGTCGTCGGTACCAATGCAGGATTCATTCATGTTTATAATGCCAGTGGTATCAGCCTGGAGGGATTTCCTATTGATTTAGGCCAAAGCATCAAAACCCCTCCAGTAATTACCGACCTAACAGGTAACGGAAGTCTTGAAATAATCACAGGTCAATTGGGGGGTGAACTTTATGCGATCTCAAGCACTGGAGTCGTAACCTGGAATCACCAATTTGCAGCAATTCCGATTTTAAGTGCCCTTGCAGTATTTGATTACAATCTGGACGGTCTGATGGAAACTGTTTATGTATCTCCAGAGGGTCGCGTTAATGTTCTGGATTATGCTGGAAACATGCTGGATGGGTGGCCTCAGAGTCTTGCCACAACCTGTTACAGTCCGCCTACTTTGGCAGATATTGACGGTGATGGTATTCCTGAGATTATTCTTGGGGATGACTCTAATGATTTGTACGCCTTCCAGATAGATGGAACACTTATGCCCAACTTTCCTATGACACAGGGTGCCAGAGTGCATTGTGCAGCTACCATTCAGGATCTTGATCTCGATGGGAATGTGGAGATTCTGCTTGGAACTGATCTTGGACTTAGCGTGGTAGATATGCCTGCAATTAGCGAAGCTGGATCTTTCTGGTATACCTCGCGTGGGAATTTCCAACGAACAGGCTATCTTCCTAATAACCTCGTGGGAACCCACAATGAGCGGGTAGTTCCTGATCAGTTAACGCTTGAGCAAAATTATCCCAACCCCTTTAACCCGGGCACAACCATAGAGTTTGGTATACCGGAGATGGCAGCAACTATGTTGACCATTTTTGATGTACGAGGCAATGAAGTGACTACTCTGATTGATGCTACTTTATCATCAGGGCGTTATTCTTTACAATGGAATGGTTTGGATCGATCAGGTAATACTGTTGCAGCAGGTATTTACTTCGCAAAAATACAAACAACTACGAGCGAACAAGTTATAAAGATGACACTGATCAAATAGATCATCAACTCGTTGTAGTTTTTCATAAGAAGACCATCCATTGGATGGTCTTCTTCTTTTAGTACCCACTTATGATTCAATACGCAGATAGTTTGGATCTCAAAATTAATTTTTACTAACGTTTCTTTCACGAAGAGCTTTGTGGTGGCACAGTCCCCCTCCTTTATCTATGTTATGCCATGCTTTACACAGGCACATAATACAATTCAACTTGGAGAGATTATGATCAAAAACAGATTCGCAAGCGTAGTGATGATACTGCTTGCGTTATTCGCATTGGGGCATACTGCCGAAAGATTGGTCCTAACGGAATATTTCACCAACGCAGGCTGACCTGGTTGCGGCCCAACAGGGGCTCAGATAGACGTGTTCTATCAAAATAACCCAGATATGTTCACCCAAATTTCTTACCACGTGAATTGGCCTTCACCCACAGATCCTTATAATCTGCACAATCCCGCTGACGTTACCACAAGACGCGAGTACTATGGAGTGAATGCCGTACCTGACATCCAGGTAGACGGTGTCAATACCAATTCATGGCAAAACCTAATTACATCTAATGCTGCAACATCGGCACCTCTCAGCATAGATCTATTCGGTATTTACGATAATCCTAGTGGCAATGGAAGTTGTGTAGTAGCTATGACCCCTGAAGCAGGTGTCAGTGGAGACTATAAACTTCATGTAGTTCTAGTTCAGGATGGGCTCTACTTCATGGGATCCAATGGTTATCCAAATCATGAACATGTCATGCGAGACATGTTCCCAAATGCCTCAGGAACTACAATATCCCTGGAAGCAGGTGTTCAAGCACTTGAAGTGGTTAATTTTTCTGTTGATCCTAGTTATATAACTGATGATTGCAGACTCGTAGTCTTTGTTCAGAGTTTAGACCACACTGTACTCAATGCCTCAACAGTTCATGTGAGTGAAATTTCACCCATCACTTTTCCCCTCTTCTCAATTCCTTCAACCAATCTCAGTATTATGGGAGATGATGGCGACGGTACCTTGAACCCGGGTGAATCTGCTGAATACTCTGTGTCCGTAACCAACGCCTGTGGTTTTGTAAATGCCTTCGACGTCACTGGCTACCTGTCTACAACGAATCCATATGTTACCGTTACAGATAGTGTGGGATTTTACAATATGATTGTGTCCTGTGACATCGTCACAAATTTCAACGATAAATTTGCCTTTACGGTATCAGAGGATGCTCCCGATATCTCTGATTTCGGTTTTAATTTGAGAATGGTTGCCAATCAAAGCACTGAGGATCCGTATGAGGTCATTTTGCCCCTTACCGTGAGTATTGACCTGTTTCAGAGCAATTTTCCAGTAAGCGTTTCTCAACCGATTTTGGGTGGAAATGCAGTCGTGGATCTTGATGGTGATGGAACCAATGAGGTGGTGGTCGCTGGAACCGATAGTCTTGTCCACGTCTTCACACTCGCAGGTACTGAGTTGGCCGGTTTTCCATATATCACGGGAAATGTGATTATTGGAGCTCCAGCTGTTGCTGATATTGACAATGATGGAGATCTGGAAGTTGTGGTGACTTCCCGTGATCGCAAAATTCATGTCATCCAACACAATGGCTCAGGGGGCGCTATCACAGAAGCCTCAAGCTACCTCATGGGTACGCCTGCGCTAGATGACCTTGATAATGATGGAGATCTTGAAATAGTCGCCGGCGGTTACGGTTATGATTTACTGGCTGTCCATCATGATGGTACCCCAGTAGATAATTATCCTGTCATTATTGATGGTGGAAGAATGTCTGCAGGTGTTGCCATAGCAGATATCAATGGCGATGGTAGCAAAGATATTGTTGTTGGTACCTGGAGTGATAGCATTTTCGCCTATAATCTAAATGGTGAGCTATTGAGTGGTTTTCCAGTAGATCTGGTAACCAATGTTGCTGCACCTCCTGTTATTGCTGACATAGATGGTGACGGTTCACTGGAAATATTAGCAGGTCAAGATGCTGGATATTTTTATGCCCTTGCTAGTGATGGTAGCCTGTTGTGGAATACCAGAATCTCTTCTGCCAGTATTCGTACGACTGCAGCTGTACATGACTTCGATGGTGATGGATTTATGGAGATTATTTATACAACCCTCGCAGGTCTCATCAATGTACTTGATTATCAAGGTAATACAGTGACGGGGTGGCCACAAAGTCTTGGTGGAGCCTGTTATAGTTCACCAGTTATTGCAGATCTTGATGGTGATGGTGTAGCAGAGATTATCGTTGGATCAAACGCTGGAGAATTGTACGCCTTCCATCATGATGGCACGGCCTTGGATCTATTCCCACTAACCATGTCAGGACCGGTCCAGGGAACTCCAAGCGTGGCTGATTTAAGTCAGGACGGTACTCTGGAGATCATCGTTGGGACAAACAATGATTTGACCATTATCAATCTTAAAATGCTCTCCGATCTTGGTCCGACCTGGTCAACTGCCCGCGGTAATAACCAGAGAACCGGCTTCTACACGGGTCAATTCCTGAGTGTTGAGAGTATTGAGCTGCCGGAAGTACTGCAATTGAAGCAGAATTATCCCAACCCTTTCAATCCTACAACTACCATTGAGTTTGGTATACCTGCTAATGGTTTCGTGACCCTGAAGATTTATGATATTCTAGGTCAAGAAGTAAATAGTCTCGTGCAGTCAGAACTTGTACCAGGCACCTACCGCTATCAGTGGAATGGTACCGATGCTTCTTCAAAATCGGTTGAAACCGGTATTTATTTTGCCCGTATAACTGCTGCTGGTTCTGAGCAAATAGTAAAAATGATGTTGATTAAATAGACATCACAATATAAATAGAGTGCAAGGGGGCCGTCCATTGGATGGCCTCCTGCTTTTTAGAACGGATTATAAAGAACAGAAATATTTTTTCAGGCAGGGGCCTGACTATATTCTAGCATGACTTTCCAAGTCAATTCATAAGATATCAACTGGGAGTTTAGGAATGAGATCATCTGGAAAATCTTTAACTGGCAAAGCACTTCTCGAAAAGATTCGTTCAGACTTTATTGGTTTAGATACAACCTACCAGACGGTGGGAGGGGAGAAAACCAGACGGATATATCTGGACTCAACTGCCAGCTCGCTCATGCTTCGTCCAACAGCCCAGATAACCGCAGATTTCATGAGTCACTACTCCAATACGCATAGCAAACTCCATCATTCCGCGCACATTTCCACAGCTGCCTACGATTGGGCTCATGAAAGGATACTCAGCTTTCTAAGTGCAGATCCCGATATTTATACCTGTTTTTTTACAGGCTCTGGGACCACAGGGGGCATCAACAGGATGGCGCGTGTCTTCCGAGATGTACATCCCGAGAAAGATACAGCAATCATCTCCATTATGGAGCATCACTCCAATGATTTACCTCATAGAAAGCATATGCAGCATGTATATCATGTACCTGTAGATGGTCTTGATGAAAATCAGATGTGTATTAGTCTACCCAAATTGGAAGAAGCTCTCCATGATGGTGCTGGCAAAGTCAGTTATGTCTCCATTACCGCTGTAAGTAACGTAACTGGGATTATTAATCCCATTCATGATATCGCTCGCCTTGCCCATAAATATGGAGCCCTTCTCATGGTGGATGGCGCCCAAAGTGTTGCTCACCTCCCTACAAAAATGTTTTTTCCCGATGACCCTGACGCCTGTATTGATGCCCTCGTTTTCTCTGGTCATAAAACGTACACGCCGGGATCACCAGGGGTTGTGGTGGCTCGCAAGGACCACCTGCTGGCCATTGAACCTGAAGAAGTTGGTGGAGGCATGGTAGATCGCGTCCTGGAAGATCGCTACCAGGTCAAAGAAACATTTCCTGATCGAGAAGAAGCCGGAACCCCCAATATCCCAGGAGCTATAGCCCTGGCTACCACCATCGAAATTCTTGATCGAATTGGTATGCAAATACTGATGGAAGATGAAGACGAAGTTTTGGAAACCGCCATCAAGGAGATGTCTAAAATACCAGAAATTCTCATCTATGGTGGTTCTGACCTGAAGGCTTGTCCCCGGGCCGCTTCGATTTCCTTCAACATTAGAGGAATGGACCATGGTCTGGTGGCTGCTCAATTGAACGATTACTTTAATATTGCGGTGAGGAATCAGTGTTTTTGCGCCCATCCCTATGTCAAGGAAATGATGTCTTACGATCTTGAAGCTGAGTTTGGTGAAATCGATTTTGGTAATATGTCTCCAGAATTTATGCGCAAAGCAGGGATGGTGAGAGCTAGTTTTGGTCTGTATTCAACCCTGGAGGATGTGGCTCTACTCATCGCTGCCCTGAAGGATATTGTTCAAAACGGTGAAACATATAGCAAAGAGTATGAGCTGAATTCAGAGAATGATTATGTAAATACATCCTACCGTGTTGATAATGAAGAAATATTTAATATTGGTGGGGCAATAGATCAGTATATAGGTGAATGAAGCCTATTTGAGCAATAATAGTTTTCCCCTTGAGACATTCTCAGAACATGAGCTAATCTGAAAGAAAAAGCTACCCGAAGGTAATTCGTTTCCCTCGCCATCTAGGCCAGACCACAGAAAATTGTGCACACTTCCATCATTGACCCAATTTGTTTCTGCGAATATCATTTGACCTTTTAGGTTGAATATGTGGATGGAGTAATAGCCTGATTCATTGGCTTGAACAGGTATGGTCGTGCTATTGTTAAAAGGATTGGGGTATGCCCGGCTTAACCTGTATTGACCTGGTATCGGGGTATCCGCTATTAATCCAGTTGGAATAAAGCCAGCATGAATTTCAGTGCTACCATCACCCCTGAAGATCAAAAGGTTTCTATCTGGAAGTTCAATCCATGGTAATTCAGAAACTGCACCATCGGTGGGAGGTGTGCTCATAACCACGCGGTGATTGCTCTCTGATAGGTGAGGGGGAAGGTTATTATTCTGGCTGGCATCAAAATAATGAATATCACTCATAAGCGATCGACGATAGGCATATAAATCTGTTCCATCCGAAAAGAGAAAATTTTTAAGCTGCCAGGGCTGTTGATCTTCAAGGACGATGAGCGCCTGTTGAATCCCTTCAAGTACTGAGTTCAATTCCTCAATATTTTTAATGATCCAAAAGAAAAACAACTCGGAATCTATAACACTATCCCAGCCTGATCCATCCCAGGGTCCAGTATCGTAGGTTTGGGGTGGGTGCAGGGTCAACCATTCATCTCCAATGAGCTCTCGAACCGCTTCCTTGCTTATATCACCATTATGCCCAAAACTGAAGTTTACACCACTATCATCGGTGTAAATGAAAGGGTGAGGATTTTCAATATCAGTTGCTCCTGAACTGGTTTGACGAAGATGCCCGATAAGTATGGGGACCTGAGTTTCATCCAGCAGTGTCGAGGTTTCATAATAATAATCGACATCAGAATATGCTCCTTCGTCAGATCGAACCGTTTGGATTTCAGGTACATCCTGGCTCACGTGATAACTCGTCATGGCCCAACCATCTTGATTGTTATAAGGCCATTGACCTGAACCACCCTGTAATCGAAACTCCTCCAGCTCTCCTAAGAGGTACGGATGCCAATCACCATTTATATCGGTGCTGCTTAACGATTCGCCTGGTAATGCGATTACACCCAGCATACGGCAGGGGAACAAAGGCATTACCAGTAGAAGAAAGACTAAACCACGCTTAAAAAATGGTGTCAACATGGCGAAAATGTAGTTTATATAAGCATGGATTGAAAGGATTTGGTGCAGGTTGTTGGAAATTGGGAGCAAGGTTATTAGGTTTTACTGTGTTGCATGAAGACCTCTCTGAACTATTTTCAATTCGATGGAGAATTTTCAACCTAGCCCGTTTATAGCTGCCGGCTGGCTACCCAATGGTCATTTCCAATCCATATTTGCATCTTTATTCATGCCGGTGAAACTCCCGAATTATCGTCGCGAAATACTGAATCTACCCGATGGAGACATCATTGCCGCAGATTGGGTTGATGGTGACCCTGAAGCACCCCTGGTGGTACTTATTCACGGGATGGAGGGCAACTCACAAAGCCGTTATGCCCGGCTGTTCATGAACGAATGTAGTAAGCGAGGGTGGAGTGGTGTTGTCCTTCATATGCGGAGTTGTGGTGGACTCATCAACAAACATAAGCAATTCTACCATGCCGGATTCTATCAGGACATTAAATACTTCCTGGATGAACGACTACCTCAGATGGAAATGAGTCAACAAGTATACCTGCTGGGGGTTTCGCTCGGTGGAAGTCAGATCGCACACTACCTGGCCAAGGGAAAGTCAATGGAACGCGTAAAAGCTGCTGCCATCATATCCACACCCCTGGATCTCGGTGCATCCGCAGATTTTATGGGCAAAGGATTTAGCAGAAATTACGTCATTAGATTTAGGAAGAGCCTGTTGTTGAAATATCGTCTCAAATCAGAACTGATCGGCGATGATAGTATGGCAAACAAATTGGCTAAGGCAAAAACCTTCTGGGAGCTCGACAATGCTGCCACGGCACCTATCCATGGCTTTAAAGATGCGGCTCACTATTACTCGGTAATGAGTTCAAAAAACTGTTTGAAGGATATCCCTGTACCTACACTTTATCTGGCCTCCCGGGATGACCCCTTTGTTCCGGAAGCATCGATGCCGCAAAAGTCTGAGGGAATGGTTTCCTCGGTATTGACAGAAAGAGGGGGACATGTGGGATTTGTAGACCATTATGGGAAGTCATGGATGGTTCCCACCGTCTTTAAATTTTTGACAGAGAATTAAGTAAGATTTCAATATAGAGAAAAGAGGATGTAATGAAAAAAAGTTTGTTGTTGCTGTTTGTAATCGGGTTAGCCATGATGTTGAGCTTTTGTGAGAAAGAAGCAGAAGTGTCACCTGAAAGATTTAAGGTATTAGTGGATACGGTGGGCCAGGAACTGGAATATGATATCTGGATGGACCTTACCTATGAGTTGAGCAAAAATTATCCTCAGGAATATGCCGCGGGCATGGCTATGGTACGCTCTGCTGAACGCGCCATTATGGAAAGCGATGAAAAGCGTTTCAGGAAAGTCTTTGATTTATTGAAGAACTATCCTGAAAACGGTGCCCTGGAGGTTACTGATCAGATCGCTTTTGGTAATCGATTGGCCTGGGTTATGTCTCAGCAGATGCTGCTTTTTAACGAAGCTCCTGCAGTGATGGATTTTACGATAGCGAAATTTAAAGTTGAGGAGGAGGGGCTGAAGTGGCGCGATGAATTGGGAGCGATGATTTTTGATACGCAAGCCAGTATTTATGAGAAACAGGATGAGATGGAAAAAGCCCTCGAAGCATATGGTGTGGCACTGGACTATCTTGAACAACCCGAAACTTTACTACGCCGTGGGCTCATTTTTGAAAATCAGGAAAACTTCGCTGGAGCCCTGGAAGATTATATTGCTGCTCTGCAGATGTCACCTGGCAAGGCTCTCATCAATCAAAAAGTGATAGCGATGTATGCTAAACTTAATCCGGGTAAAGATTCCAAGGCTTTCATGAGTGATCTCCACACCAGTCTTGATGAACGCCGCAAAGAGGAAGTACTCTCAGAAGTTTTTTATCTAGATGCCCCTGAATTTCAAATCACCGATTTTAATGGTAGATCTATAAACAATGCCAACATGCTTGGTAGGGTTCTCTTTGTAGACTTCTGGGCTACCTGGTGTAATCCCTGTCGTCGAGAATTACCTGAATTTCAAGCTTTCTATGAAATCTACAAAAATGACCCTCGTGTTGTGTTTGTTGCAGCATCAACAGACCAGGAAAAACAAAAGGTTCAGCCTTATATTGATGAAATGAAATTTACTTTCCCCATAGCTTATGCTGGCGATACTGCTACAAAATTTGGTGTGGAAGGTATCCCAAGTCTGTTTATAATAGGACCACAAGGAAAAATCCGTTACAAGATTGTGGGATTTGATCCAGACAAGGACTTTGTCAGGGAAATGACGTGGCGTCTGGAGAGTTTGCTTGATAGTTAAACTGTTACAGGAGGAAAGTGGTATGAGTCGTAAGTTCTTATTGGTAATCCTGATATTTTCAATGGCATTCGCCTATGGCCAGGAAGCTAAAACAGGTTGGGGATTTGGCGGTGTGCCTGCCGTTGCCTATAATTCAGATACTGGATTTTTGTATGGAATTGTTTTTGAAGCCTACAATTTTGGTGATGGATCAAATAACCCTGATTACGATTACACTTTGAAACCAACCTGGACTCGCACGACCAAAGGTAGTGGAGAAAATAAACTGTTTTTCGACTCAAAATATTTGCTGCCATATGATATTCGAGTCACGGCGTTTGCAGGGTATTTCACTGAGCAGGCTTTACCATTTTATGGTTTCAATGGATATGAGGCTGATTACCGACCCGGATTTGAAGAATCAGATTCAACCGACGCATACATAACTCGGATGTTTTATCGTCACGAAAGGAATACTCTCAGGCTCTCTGCAGATTTTCAGAAGAGTGTGATCAGTGATAATCTGAGATTAATCGCTGGGATTGGATATGTGGATACTCAAGTCGACACTGTAGATGAATCTGGCTTGAACGAAGGAAAAGATGAAGATCTTCTCCCGCTCAATGCACCTACCCTATATGATAATTATGTTGATCAAGGATATATCAGAGCTGATGAAGCCAATGGCGGCTTGACTAATTTCATTAAATTGGGTGTGGTTTACGATACTCGGGACAATGAGCCAAATCCCATGAGTGGTATCTGGACTGAAGCTTTGATAACCAGTTATCCTGGTTTTCTTGGAAGCGATTTTAGTTTTACAACCCTAACAGCCACACATCGACAATATTTCACACTGATTGAAAATGATTTGTCTTTTGCCTATCGTCTGGGGTATCAACAGAATCTGGGGGATGTGCCCTTCTTTATGCTGCCCTGGTATCAGAGTAGCTACGTAACCACTGAAGGAATGGGCGGGTCAAAATCGCTACGGGGAATTCTGAAAAACAGGGTAGTAGGTAACACTATTTTTATGGCCAACATGGAAGCACGCTGGAAATTTTACAGGACTGTGATAGGAGGTCAAAACCTCTATTTGGCTCTTAATGGATTCACTGATTTTGGGCAAGTCCTAGAACCTTATGAGGTTGAAAATAAGACCTTGCCCATGGAAACCGAGGAAGGTCTTCATCTCTCTTTTGGCGGTGGCCTAAGAATCGTTCTTAACGAGAATTTCATTATCGCCGTAGATTATGGAATGGCTTCTGATGAGCAAGATGGAAATTCTGGTCTATATATTGGATTGGGGTACCTGTACTAGATTAAGTCAATAGTTGACCAAATCATTAAAGGCGTAGTGGCAACACTGCGCCTTTTTTATGAAGTGACAGGTTTGTAATCAGATTCTCTTTTGGAATGCAATCCTTCCTATTAGTTTATCCCCGAACACCTCAACATTTTTTGAATAGAATCTGGATATTTACGTGCGGGTATTGTGTCAGCTCTCATGGTGACGCCTATCCCATTTACATAACTCAAATATGGGAGAGAAACATGATCAAATTCAGTAAGCAACAGCTCAAAATTCCACAGATGAGCAAGCCCGTTTATCTGGTAACAGGTGGTATGTCAAAATTTGACAGAGCCATACCGGAGAAGCGGACCGAAGAGCTGGTTATCGATTCCTTTCTAGAGGCAGCCGAATTTATCAACAAATCCCCTGAAGAATTAAAACAATACATCCATAGTTGCTATTACGGTCACTTCGCAGATCATTTCGGTGATCAACTGCTAGGGGAAGCAGTCATACATGATCGTCTCGGCTTGGATCCACTTGGAAACGTTGGGATTAAAACCGGAGGGGCCACAGGTGGCTCAACCATCTGGGAGGCCTACAAAGCCGTTGCTTCAGGCTACTCAGATACAGCGTTAGCCATGGGTTGGGAACGTATGGATGAAGTGCCAACAGATGAGGGCAATCACTATATCGCCTCAGCAGCCGATAAAGACTGGGAAACCCCCTTGGGTCATATCTATACAGGATACTATGCAGTCATGGCTCAAAAATACTGGCAGGTATTTGGTAAAGAGGAAGAATCTTTCCGCCGGACTCTGGCTGAAATTGCAGTAAAAAATAAGGGCTATGCCCGCATGAATCCTCATGCCCAGAGCCCCATGAAAATTACTGTGGAAGACGTACTTAATTCTCCCATTGTTGCCCATCCACTGAGAGCGCTTGATTGTTGCCTCATGAGTGTTGGAGCATCTTGCGTCATTCTGGCTGATGAGAAAACAGCATACGAGATGACAGACAATCCACTTCTTCTGTATTCATCTGCAGGTTCCCATACCCTACGTGTGGCTGACCGTCGCGACATGGCTATTCCATTGTTACCTAATGAGAGTCCAGACCAATACAAAGATCTTGGTGTTCGTTTTCCAGGTGGAGATAGATATCCTGGCTTTACTGGTTTTCTTGCTGCACGTATGGCAGCCTATTATGCTTATGGAATGGCTGGTATAGTGGATCCAACAGAAGATCTTGATCTTGTCGAATTGCATGATGCCTTCACAATAAGTGATATACAAACATATGAAGATATTGGCATCCGCCCTTATGGAGAGGGTCGCAGCTACGTAGAATCAGGTGATTGCTACCATACCAATCCATTTACTGGTCAACCAGGAAAACTGCCTGCTAACCTCTCAGGAGGTCTCATTGGCTGTATGCATGCTGTGGGAGCCACAGGTATAATGCAAGTGATTGAGGTGGCACAACATATCTGGGGACGTTGGTCAGAAATGCACGCTGATGAAGCGAAGTGGAAACGATTTAACCGTGTGAAACCAGATGATTGGACCGATTTGCAGGTGAAGGGAGCTAAAAGAGGATTGGCGATTAGTCATGCCGGTGTTGGATCTCATGTAACTGCAACCGTCTTGGTTCATCCAGATCATCAATTAAAAGGGAGGGGCTAAGATGACTACTCAAAATAGAGGAACCGTCAAGGTCGAGAATGGTCGTTATCGTGTAACAGGTAATTTCCATTATGCCTACCCCAATGAACCCATCAGAGATGAATCAGGGAAACTTCTGGGTATAACCAATCCTGCTGATATGACGCATATCCATGCCTACGGTGGTGAAGCGCCTTTCTTTGAAAATCTTAGCAATGCCAAATTGTTGGGGACGAAATGCGCCAATCCAAAATGTGAGACTTATGGCTCAGTATACATTCCCTATCGCATTCATTGCCCAGATTGTCTCATGCGAAATGAGGAAGTAGATCTCACTGAATTAGCTCGCAAAGGTGCCAGCGTGCATACCTTTATGATCACTGAACGAACAGGGGCTTTCAATACTCTGGAAAAACCAATTCGTTTTGTAAATGTCGAGTTTGAAGGAGTATCCACCATCCTGATGGGGTATCTCTCAATTGGAGAGCCCGAAATTGGAATGAAAGTGGTGCCCATCTTCCAAACTAAGAAACCGACTTTCACTATCATGGATCTTTCCTGGGTACCTGCAGGAACAAGTGCTGCTGACTTGCCTGAGGGATTTACTTTTTAGAAAGCCCCAGTATCTAGATTATCAGAAGAGAGGCTGCCAATTGGTGGCCTCTTTTGGTGTATGGACAGAAACATATTTTCCTCTCAAAGGTTAAGTAGTCAAGTTAGTCTGTGCTTTTGCTTGGTATGGAATGAGATAGGCCTATTTTTGCGCCGATGAAACCTTTGAATTAGGAGTTGAGACTTTGAATCATTTTATCGAGTGGTGGCAGCATCTTCCATCACAAATGGATCCAGTCATTTTCACTATTGGAAATTTCCCGCTGCGCTGGTATGGCATGATGTATATCGCTGCCTTTGCAACAGCATACCTCGTTGCAAAATTTAGGATCAAGGACGAAAAGTTACCGTACAGCCTGGATTTTCTTGCGGACGCCATTATGTATGCGGTAGTTGGCGTAATCCTCGGTGGACGTTTTGGATATGTGCTCTTCTATGGTTTTGAGGATCTTTTAATGGATCCAATCCGAATAATCTCTCCAATTGCCAAAATTAATGGCCATTGGAAATTTACGGGTATCTCAGGTATGTCTTATCACGGGGGTGGTATAGGCGTAACGATAGGGCTTTGGTTATTCGCACGTAAACATAAAGTTAAATATTTTGAATTAACAGATTTGATCATGGTGGGTATTCCGTTAGGCTATACTTTTGGACGTATTGGGAATTTCATCAATGGCGAACTCTATGGCCGGGTTACTGAGAGTTGGATTGGAATGTATTTCCCACACGCAAGAGATGGACTATTAAGACATCCTTCACAACTATATGAAGCATTATTTGAAGGCCTAGTTTCATTTGCAATCGTCTGGTCATTCAGGAAGAAGGCTCCATTCCAGGGTTTTCTCTCTGGTTTATTTTTATTTACATATGGGGTTGCACGTTTCTTTGTAGAATTCTTCAGACAGCCAGATGAACACCTCGGGTTTATATTGTTTAATTATTTTAGTATGGGACAGCTCCTTAGTTTCGGAATGATGCTGGGAGCATGCCTGGTATGGTACCTTGGGTATACCCAACATAAGAAATCGGGAGAAATTGCTCAATGACGTTGCTTGTCCTTGCCATTGGCGCGCTTCTCCTGGGTCCATTCCTGGCAAAGATCTTTGAACAACAACCGGGTATCAATCGATTTCTGGATGGATTCATCCTGGTCACAATCGGTGGTATCGCCGTCATCCACCTCTTGCCTGAAGCGGTGGTCGAAATTGGAGGGATGGCGCTCCTTATGGTCGTAATCGGAGCCTTGTTACCCTACTTCGCAGAACGCGCTTTTCACAACTATGAAAGGGCGACCCACAGTGGTGTGCTCGTTTTGGCATTTAGCGGTATCCTGGTGCATACACTCATGGATGGCATTGCCGTGTCACAGGCCTCACGCGACCACGGATCTGGTCAGGTATTGGCTTATGCAGTCATCTTACACCGTCTTCCAGTTGGTTTGCTGATCTGGTGGGCTTTAAGGCCTCTCAGCAATATTAAAGTCATTGTGAGTGTCCTGGCGTTGATGAGTCTGACAACTGCCGCAGGTTTTACCCTGGGAGCTGCTGAATTCCCTGGAGTGCATTCCACATACATCACCTATTTCCAGGCTTTGGTAACTGGATCACTCCTACACGTGCTCTTTCACCGCCACATTCATGGCGTTGCTTCTGAGGCAAATGATCATAAACATTCAAATTCAAAGAATGCCTTACCTTCAGCTTTTGGTGCTCTCGCCGGGGCTGGTCTACTATATTTTTTACCACTGGGTCACGAGTTACCGCATGCCCATTCAATTGGATCAACTGCTCAGCTTACCTTTGCTCTCTTTTTTGAGAGTGCTCCCGCCCTGTTATTGGGATTTTTAATCGCCTCCAGTATTCAAAATTTTATTCCTGAAGCAGGGATCAACTGGCTTCACTCAAAAAACAGATCTGTGAGAGTAGGGAAGGGGATGCTCTTTGGACTCCCGCTGCCCATCTGTTCCTGTGGGGTTGTCCCGCTTTACCATAGTCTCGTTAGACGAGGAGTATCTGTAGGTGCCGGGATGGCATTTTTAATTGCCACCCCTGAATTGGGTATCGATGCTATAATGATTTCCGTACCTCTCCTGGGCTGGAAGATGACGGTCGCACGTTTAATTGCTGCCGCCCTGATTGCCTGGCTCACTGGTTACTTAATGGACTTGGTGGTACCTGTAAAACAGGAAATGACCATCCCTGTGATTGAGTCTGAAAAACTGAAGACAACAGTCAATCCCTGGAAGCGCTTTTGGGCCACCTTGAATAAAGAAATGATCGATCATCTTGGTCCCTGGGTGCTTATGGGGCTCATCATTGCCGCCATCACAGATCCTTTTCTGGGCAAGCTCGATTGGAGCTCGCTCCCATACGGTGTCGATATTATTATCATGGCTCTCATTGGAATGCCGCTTTATGTCTGTGCTACAGGAGCAACACCTATCGCTGCTGTCATGCTTCTGAATGGTGTGTCCGCAGGAGCCGTAATTGCTTTTCTTATTACTGGACCGGCCACGAACATTACCACCCTCGGTGTGATGAAAAAACTCCATGGTGGACGTATAGCAATTATTTTTCCCCTGGTGATTATTGGGCTAACCATTGTCATTGGATTTGGAGTCAATTTTATCATGGGGGATTCAGCCCATGTGGGCGCCGGAGCAGAAATAAGCGATGATCACTCATGGATTAATCTTTTGGCAGGCAGTATCTTATTGATGCTTTTTGCCGGTTCGCTGTTCAGAATTGGTCCGAGAGGAATGTTGGAGAATCTCTATGAGGGTCTGGGAGATTCTGAAAAAGAAGACGATTGTTGTGATGACTGTCACGATTAAGGGATGAGTAAATGAAAATATTACTGGCAGGCGGTGGAAGTTCTCATGAACGTGAGGTCTCGATAAAATCTACTGCAGCCATGGAACGAGCACTCCAAGAATTGGGTTATGCCTACCGACGCCTGGATCTGGGAAATGAACTGGATGTCACCCAAGAGTGGGATGATTCCTATGACATTGTTCTCCTTGGTTTCCATGGTAGAGCAGGTGAGGATGGACTACTCCAGGCCACCCTGGAGGCCAACCAGATTCCTTATACCGGAGCTGGAGTTGCTGACAGTTTGCTGGCCTTCTCAAAAGATGCCTCGAAGCGTCAATTCAAAAAATACGGAATACCAACTGCCGACTGGGAACTGATTCTACATGAAACGGGTCAGGAATTACCTGAGACCAAACTCCAGTTGCCCTATGTTATCAAACCTGATAACGAAGGTTCAACAATTGGTCTATCGGTTTGTGAAAGCCCAGAAGATCTGATTGAAGCTCGACAGGTCTCTGGAGCATTCAGCAGGTTAATCTTTGAGCGGTTCGTTCTGGGACGTGAACTCACAGTGGGTGTTCTCGGAGATCAAGTATTTCCCATCGTAGAAATCTTCCCTGGCCATGAGCTGTATGATTACGAATCAAAATACACCAAGGGCATGAGCAAGTATGAGTGTCCGGCCAATCTTGACGATGCACTGACGATGCATATCCAGGATTTAGCAGTCAAGTCCATGCAATCTGTTGGTGTGCAGGTGTATGGCCGAGTTGATTTTCGCCTGGATCCTGAGAATCAACCCTGGTGTCTTGAGATTAATACCTTACCTGGGATGACAGAGACGTCACTCTTGCCCATGGGTGCTGTTGCAAATGGTCTTAGTTTTCCCCAATTAATAGATGAGATTCTAAAACTGAGTTTGAAAAAATATAGCTAGGCTAAGAAGTATGAGTATTCGGTTCTATAACACAATCACACGTCAGAAAGAAGCATTTCAACCACTGGAATCTGGCAAGGTTAAGATGTACACCTGCGGACCTACTGTGTATGATTTTGCTCATATTGGTAATTATAGAACCTTTATCTTTGAGGATCTACTTCGCCGATATCTTGAATTTCGGGGATTTGATGTAAATCAGGCTATGAATCTCACTGATGTAGATGACAATACAATCCGCCGAAGTCGGGAAAGAGACATTTCGCTCACAGAGCTCACCGATGAATTTAAAGCGGCCTTCCATGCTGACTTGAAAACTTTGAATATGCAGGCGGCTCAAAATTATCCTGAAGCCACCAACTACATCCCGGAAATGATCACTATGATTTCTGACCTGGAGACCAAAGGCTATACCTATACCACTCCAGACGGAAGTGTCTTTTTTAATATTGGAAAGTATGAACATTATGGAAAGTTGGCCAACCTCAACCCAGATGAAATGTTAAGTGGAGGTAGAGTCGCTGATGATAGTTATGAGAAGGAGGGAGCACGTGATTTTGCCCTCTGGAAAGGTTATAAATCCGAGGATGGAGATGTTCACTGGGAATCACCATGGGGAAAAGGTAGACCGGGCTGGCATATCGAATGCTCTGTCATGTCCACGGAGCTCCTGGGTCCCCACTTTGATATCCACTGTGGCGGTGTAGATAATATTTTCCCCCATCATGAAAACGAATTGGCCCAGAGTGTCTGTGCAACGGGTGCAGATTTTGTCAACTACTGGCTGCACTCCGAGTATTTACTGGTTGACAATAAGAAGATGTCCAAGTCTCTCAACAATTTCTACACGCTGAGAGATCTTCTGGATCAGGGTTACCCTGCGGAAGCCATTCGCTGGATGTTAATTACTACGCACTATCGCCAGAAACTGAATTTCTCCGTATCTCGACTGGAAGAAGCTCAAAAGGCTGTGAATCGATTGAGAGAATTCTTCTCAAAATTGCAGACCTATGATGGCTTAGGTGAGGAGGATGCCAGCGATCAAATCCATGTTGCTGATGATCATTTTACTTCAGCTATGGATGATGACTTGAATATATCAGGTGGCCTGGCAGCCATATTTGAATTGGTTCGCTGGGGAAACAGGTCCATGGTTGAGGGACGGCTAAGTGCCGCCGGTGCCACGGGTCTCATTGATCTCATTCGCAGGTTTGATCATGTGTTGGGTGTTCTTGATATGGAGAGTGGGTTGAAAGTTGAAATTGATGCTGAATTCGTTGAAGCTAAAATTGCAGCCAGAAAAGCTGCTCGAGCCAATAAAGATTTCGCTACCAGTGATGCCATCCGCGATGAATTAGTAGCTCTGGGTGTAGATTTGATCGATACCCCTGACGGTACTAAATGGAAAATGAAGTAGTCCGCCAGCAATAGTCCAGATAAGACAGCTTTCCCTTTATAATTTTTTTCAGAATTACATTCCCAATAGTTCTTGTGTCTGCAAATCCAGCATATATATTCTTCGGCTTTTAGAAAAAAAACGGCCAAGGTAGCTCAGTTGGTAGAGCATCGGTTTTGTAAACCGGCGGTCGCAGGTTCGATTCCTGTCCTTGGCTCGAACTTATGTTTTTTTTTATTTGGGTCGATGGCCGAGTGGTTAAAGGCGGCAGACTGTAAATCTGCTCTCAATCGAGTACGGTGGTTCAAATCCATCTCGGCCCACGCTTTTTAACAATATTGGGGAGGCAATTCGAAAATGTTGCTGTCTGGACCCAGTGGGTGTAGTTCAATGGTAGAACACCAGCCTTCCAAGCTGGTTATGTGAGTTCGATCCTCATCACCCGCTCAACTTGACAGTGAATTGCCCCTAGGACCGGGGCTTT
>JABIFX010000086.1 GCA_018650445.1 Fidelibacterota bacterium | reverse complement strand
TGGAAAAATTTATATCCGAAGAATCAGATTCAGGGATCATCAGTCCCTATCAGTATATCGATCTGCGATTTGATCGTCAGGTCATCGTAAAGGAGCGAGAATCACGATGAACAGCCGTGGAATATACATAGCCGTAGACATAGGGACATCGAAGGTATGCGCCATTGCCGCAGAACCGGATCATGAAGATGTACTTAAGGTGGTCGGACTCAGTAGCTCACCCTCCACAGGACTTCGGCGTGGAACAATTGTTGACATCGAAGCCACTGCCAAGGCCATACGCACTGCCCTGGATGATATAGAAGCGCGTGCCGGTATTAAAGCAGGGCAAGTTACCGTAGGGATTGCAGGAGAACATATCGCCAGCTTAAATGCAACTGGAGTTATAGGTATTGCCGATCTCTCCAATAGAGGTTTGGAAAAAGAATTGAAGATATCCCAGGAAGATGTTGAACGGGTTATCGAATCAGCCAAAGCGGTTGGTCTTCCAAATGGACGTAGAATCATCCATGTAATTCCACAACAATTTACAGTAGATGATGAAGCAGGCTTACGCAATCCTGTAGGAATGACAGGTCGCAGGCTGGAAGCACAGGTTCATCTCGTCACCTCAGCTACAGCAAGCACGAAAAACATTATTACAGCAATACGTCATGCAGGCTGTCAGGTCAAAGACTTTGTCCTGGAGCCCATTGCTTCAGCCCAATCTGTATTGACTGAAGAAGAAAAGAAAGTCGGTGTAGGTCTCATAGATATTGGTGCTGGAACCACAGATGCCATCGTCATATCCAAGTTTGGTGTAGAACATACCGTCTCTCTCCCCTTTGGTGGCAATCAGGTTACTTCAGATATTGCTGGCATTCTTAGAATTACTGAGGAACAGGCTGACGAGCTGAAGCTCAAATTTGGTCATTGTTTCACTGCCGATACAGAAGTGGATAAGGTTTTTGATGTGAAAGGTGTTGGTGGACGCCAGGATCGCAACATTAATGAATCCGAATTCTCAATGTACATCGAAGCTCGTATGGATGAGACACTGAGATTGGTCAAAGCCAATCTCGAAGAGAGTGGCATGATAAAGCATTTAAATTCTGGTCTGGTATTTACCGGGGGTGGCTCAAAGATTCCTGGAATTATCCCTCTGGCAAAACGCGTGTTTAATCTGCCTGTTCGCCTGGGCAGCCCTATCGGCTTTATTGATACGACAGAACGGATCGATAGTCCAGAATATGCTACCGCCACAGGTCTCATCGCGTATGCAGCAAAATTTCAATCAGAAGAGACAAGTCAATATGAACGTGGAACGCTTGCTCGAATGGTTAAAACGATGACTGATTTTTTTCAGAAAAATTTTTAATAAGAAAACACATCCAAAACGGAGGATACTAACATGTTATTTGAATTTGACAGCTTAAAAGAACAGAAGGCTCGGATCCGGGTTATTGGTGTTGGTGGTGCAGGTAGTAATGCCATCGATCGCATGGTCGATTCAGAACTTTCCGGCGTGGAATTCATCGCCGTCAATACTGATGCTCAGGCATTGGATAACAGCAAGGCCGATGTCAAAATCCAGATTGGTAAGACCATTACCAAGGGTCTTGGTGCCGGTGCAAAGCTACATGTAGGTGAAGCCGCTGCTGAAGAAGATGCACAGGCTATAGCATCAGCCCTGGAAGGTTCCGATCTCGTGTTTGTAACCGCAGGTATGGGAGGTGGTACAGGAACAGGTGCTGCTCCCGTAGTTTCTCGGATTTCAAAAGAGATAGGTGCCCTAACCATCGGGATCGTAACCACACCCTTCCGCTGCGAAGGTCCACAAAGATCCAAGCGTGGAAAAGAAGGTGTAGAGAACCTGCGTCAATATCTCGATACCTTAATTGTCATTCCAAACCAGAGACTACTCTCCATCGTAGAGAGAACGACCAGCATGGTTGATGCTTTTCTAGAAGCAGATTCAGTACTTCTTCAAGCAACGCGTGGTATTTCTGATTTGATCAATGTTCCTGGTCTCATCAATTTGGACTATGCTGACGTTAAAACGACCATGGAAGGCATGGGAGATGCCATCATGGGCACTGGCATAGCTTCAGGTGAGGAACGCGCTGTATTAGCCGCTCAGACCGCCATATCATCACCTCTACTTGATGACACGAATATCCACGGAGCACAAGGTCTCCTTATCAATATTACTGGTGGTCCAAACATGTCACTATTTGAAGTGGATGAAGCTGCAAATCTCATTTTTGAAGAAGTCGGAGAACAGGCCAATATCATTATGGGAGCAGTCATTGATGAAAATATGGGTGAAGAGCTCAGAGTGACTGTCATTGCTACTGGTTTTCATCACGATTCTGATCTCAAATTCGACCGAAAAGAGACTCAGCCAGCCAGAGTATATCGTCCAACTGCTCCAGTAGCTGCCTCCAAACCCGTCGAGGAGATCATCATCGAAGCTCCAGTACAGGAATTCGTGGAGCCAAAGATTGCTCCCCGTCTGGAAACCTTCGAAGATCGTGAGAAATTGGAAGTCCCAACATACGAGCGTCAACAATCAGAACCAGAGGATGTCATCATGCATTTTAGTGATGATCTTTCTGTGCCAACATATATCCGTCGTCAAGAGGGTATGACGTTATAAAGTGTTTTTGATCTAAAGATCAGACAGCCCGTTCATTCGGGTCAACACCCCGCCAGGTCGGGTCCCACAACCTCCGTTTCCCGTAAGCCCTGCTCTCCTGGGAGTAGGGCTTTTCCCTAGGCCAGTAATGCCTGACACTCCGACTCCAGAACAGTTAAGTTTATACAACTTCCTTTTGTGAATTTCTTGTGACCAGGGAGTGGATGGTCTAGTTTCACAGCT
Organism: Fidelibacterota bacterium; assembly: GCA_018650445.1. GTDB lineage: Bacteria > Fidelibacterota > UBA8477 > UBA8477 > JABMPR01 > JABMPR01. Next base: position 6,448 of record JABIFX010000086.1, on the reverse strand, counting down.
TGAAAGGAAATCATTGCTCATGATAAAAGTACTTCACATTCTCGGGGTTGTCCTCTTCCTTGGGAATATCATAATCAGCGCTATATGGCGACTTCTTGCTCAAAGAGTAGAGGACAAGGCAGTTCATAGGTTTTCAATAAAATTGATTCAGAGAACCGATCTTATATTTAGCGTACCTGGTGTTATCCTCATCGCCGTCACTGGTCATATTTTGGCAACAGGACTGGGTGGTATTGGCGCACACGGCTGGATCTATCATAGCTATGCCTTGTTGACAGTCTCTGCACTCATATGGGTCGCTGGATTAATACCCATTCAGAGAAAACAGATGCGTCTCATAGAAGCATCCCATTCCTTGAAAGAAGCAGGTATCCGCTATAAAACGTTGAATAGATGGTGGACCATTCTGGTAAGTATTGCCACTGTGTTACCTCTCATAGCACTTTATCTGATGGTAGTTCGTCCCGGATAAGGCGATTATCATGAATGTTACGGTATTTATGGCCACCAGTCTCGATGGATTCATAGCCGATGAAAACGGGGGTGTTGACTGGCTTAAAGATTTACCCATTTCCGAAGACGATACAGAAGATTACGGTTTTGCTACTCTGATGCAATCAGTTGATAGGTTGGTCATGGGTAGAAAAACATTTGATCAGGTTCTGCAATTTGGAAGCTGGCCGTATGGTGACACTCCAGTGACAGTTTTAACCCATCAGCCTCCTCCCCGGTTGCTTCCAGAAGGATCAAAAGTATTTTTTGCTGAAGGATCACCTGAGGCTTTGGTACAACAATTGGCCTCAGAGGGTGTTGCTCACATCTATCTGGATGGAGGCGACATTGTGCAACAGTTTCTTGCTGCTGGATTTCTTGATGAAATCATCCTCACCCAGGTGCCTGTTCTGTTAGGTCAGGGAATCAGCTTATTTAAGGAGGAACTTTCCACTGATATTTGGCTCGTGGAAAGAGTTACCAATTACCCCAATGGATTTGTTCAAACCCACCTTATAAAAAAAGGAGCCAGATAGTTAATCTGACTCCTTTTATTCGGTGGCTGGCCTGCCTGCCCCGCCAGAGGCGGTGGTCGAAGCCTACAGCCTAGATAATATTTAGTCCTCTTTATAAATCTCTAATCACTTTGCGGAGGGAATCTCCAATGTGATCGATTCCTTCTGGTGTAATGGTAAGGGCTGGCGCCAGGCGAACTGTGGTTTTATGCGTTTCCTTGGCATAAATGCCACTCTCCAGCAATTTCAAAGAAACTTTATGTCCGTCCAAACCGGGTTTGTCAAACATTTCAAAGGCAGTTAACAAACCAGCACCTCTGCTCGCTTTGATTTTATCGGGAAATTCGGCACGGATGCTTTCGAAGTGGGCTAGAAGTCTATCACCCATATTTCTAGCGTTCTCTGCCAATTTTTCATCAACCATGGCTTTTATTGAAAAAACAGCCGTTACTGAAGCCAGTGGGAAGCCACCAAAGGTTGAACCTTCAGATCCTGGTGTGAGTACATCAATGACATCCCGTCTTCCAGCTACAAATGATACTGGCATAATCCCACCACCGGCCGCTTTTCCACAAGCCATAAGATCAGGGTGCACATCATAGAGCATATGAGCAAAATGGGCACCGGTCCTGGCAAATCCAGTTTGCACTTCATCTACACAGAAAAGAACATTGTATTGCTTGCAGAGCTCAGCAACTCGTGGCAGATAATCTGCAGCGGGCAAAATCACGCCAGCCTCTCCCTGAATGGGCTCGACAATGTAGGAAGCTATTCTATCACCCTTTTCTTTAAACAATGCTTCCAGAGCATCTGCATCGTTAAAGGGAATTACCTCGATACCTGGTAGAAAAGGTCCGAAATCATCTTTAGCCGAAGGATCTGTAGAAGCTGATACTGCAAACAATGAACGACCATGGAAGTTTTCAGCAGCAACGACAATGATGGCCTCATTGGCAGGAATACCTTTGACCCGATAACCCCAGCGACGTGACAGTTTTGCCATAAGCTCCGGCGCTTCTACTCCAGCAACCTTAGGTACAACCTTCTCCATTTTTGTAATGGCTGTGGCTGCCATGAGAAAGGCTGCCATATATTTATGTCGAATTGAGCGAGGAACAGTGGGAATTTTTTCATCCCGGAGATGAGCAATTACCGCATCCACAATAGTTTTGTTAAGTTGACCCTGATTGACTGCTGAATAACAACACAATCCGTCTAGCAATTCTTCTTCAACATAAGCCTTAATGCCATCGGGATCTGGTTTGCGACAAATCAATGTAGAACTATCTTGAACATGGCTCACCACGACATCTTCAAGTGGTGCATAATTCTGACCACCCTTTTCCAATTCAATGGCTTCATGTTCCGCTGGACCTAGATCACCGATCCGGATACCATTTATGGTGAGATCGTCACCGTAACCTGAAATTTTGACGTCACTCATCTATATTACTCCTCATCATTGTGTGTAAATATTGGTCCAGATAAACCCTATCCTAGAAAGTCTCACTCATTCAAGATATTTTAAAATCTAAAGGTAAGCAAATGAGTTACAAACTGAGGGTCCAATACTCGGCCAATTCCAAAGATCATGGTAGACAAGGCAACAAATGGGCCAAAGGGAACCCTGCGTTGAGCAGAAAATCCTTTAATAATACCAGTAAATAACCAGGTGATGAATGCCAGCAAGCTGGCAATAAAAAATACATAGGCTGAAAGTATCCACCCTAACCACAGCGCCACAGCCAGACATAACTTTACATCACCTAAGGCCAGGGTTTGATCACCACTACCAAAGCGTTGTGGTAAAACTATAAAAAGGGAAACAACCGCAGCAAGGGCTAACCCCAATAGTGAGTTATTTAGATTCATCGTATCAGCCGTGATACCAAAAATACCAATGGCTATGATATAGACCACAAACTCATTAGGAATGATCCATTTCTTTAAATCCATGTAGGTCACACCAATCAGGGCAAAAAAAAGGACACTGATTTGAAGAGCCAGAACAGGCCGCATGACACTGAAAGCCCAAATGGAGAATACAATGAGCGCAAACTCCAGAAATGCGTAGAGTCGTGGAGATTCATGCCCACATGCTGAACATTTCCTGGCAGGCAGAAGGGAAGCTATTATTGGGATTCGACGAGAATAAGGTTGCAGGGCACCACAGGACTCACATACTATTTTCTTGGAAAATACAGAAATTTCCTGAGATATTGCTGCAAAAAGATGTGTGAGTGATGAAGCAAGGACTATCCCAACCAAAACACCAAAGATAATTATTTCAGCGGAAGGGATCATTCAATAAACCGTTGTCCCTTACATACCTGACTTCATGGCCATACCGATGTAGAATACCGGCAAATAGGTCACAATGAGGATGACGAGGATCATTCCACCGACAAACATAATCATGAGGGGTTCGATAAGAGATGTCATCCGATTCACCATGGAATCAACTTGTTTGGAGTAGAAATCTGAGGCCTTGTCCAAAAGCGTATCAATTTCTCCAGTTTCCTCTCCTGTGGAAAGTAACTGCAGCATGATGGAAGGGAATTTTTCTGTAATTCTAAAAGCAGCAGAGATGTTATAACCATCTCGGATGTATTCAGTAGCAGTACCCACAGCCTTGGCATAAACCCTATTATCAACGACTTTCTGAATGAGGCGCATGGAGGGAATCACAGGCACACCTGCCCCCAAGAGAATTCCCAGAGTTTTGGTCATCTTATTATAGATATTGTAGTTGATTAAGGTGCCAAATACAGGAAAATTGAGTATAAAGGTATCTAACAGATAACCTCCTCTCCGAGTGAGGCCAATCATCCAGACAGCCACCAATCCTACAAACAGAAAGAACAAAACCTGGCCGTAGCTCTCAACGACTGCATCGGATATGCGTACCAGCATCTGTGTAGCAATAGGTAATTCAGCACCCAGGGATTGGTATACTTCGTTAAATCTAGGGACAATATATACGAGCATCGCCACCACAACGACCACGAGAAAGCCTAATACCATAAAGGGGTAGTATAGAGCTGACTTTACCTTTTGGGCTGTATCATGAACGGCTTCAATATAGGAGGCGAGTTGATCTAGAATGGTCTGTAGACTACCACTGACCTCTCCTGCCTTGACCAGAGCCACAAACAAATTATCAAAAGTAGCGGGATGTTTTTCCATGGAATCACTAAGACTCAAACCACGGCGAATATCGTCTGAAACATTGGTGAGTGTCTTTTTAAACCCAGGATGACGTTCTTCTTCAGCGAGATTTGTGACCGATTTTTCCAGCGTCAATCCTGCGGCAAACATGGTTGCAAGTTGACGTGTAAAAAAGACCAGATTCTTTAAGGGGATTCGTGTCTTTAGCTTCTGAAGCGATAGATTGAGTTCTTCAATGAACTCATCTCCCCACTGAATATCGGCTTTCTTTTTCTTTTTACCGCCAGCCGCTATTTTCTCAAATGCTTCTTCGGCAGTAGGTTCAGCCTGTTTTAGCTGTTCAGCTAATTTTGCATCAATTTCAGCCACTTAAAAATCCTCAACTGTTGAACGTAATACTTCTTCAAATGTGGTTACACCGTCTTTAAGTTTTTGAATACCCGCTTCACGCAAGGATACCATGCCCTGCTCAATGGCTTTCTCACGAATGACTTCCTGATTGGCATTTTCAAAGACAAGTTTTCTAATGGCCTGGCGCATTTCAAGCATCTCAAAAATACCTGATCTCCCACGGTAGCCGGTTTGTCGACATTGGACGCACCCTTTGCCATGGTAATAGGTGTGACCATCTGCTTTTAGACCAAGACGAGTTAAATCTTCTTTGGAGGGTGTGTATTCCTCTTTACAATTTGAGCATATTGTTCGAACCAGACGTTGGGCCATTACCAGGTTCAAACTTGAACCTACCAGAAATGGCGGAACTCCAATATCAATAAGACGCGTAATGGTTGAAGGTGCATCATTGGCGTGAACTGTACTGAACACAAGGTGACCGGTCAGAGCAAATTTGATGGCGATATCGGCTGTTTCTTCATCACGAATTTCACCAATAAGCAGGATATCAGGATCCTGACGTAAAATTGATCTCAGCGTGGAACCGAAAGTGAGACCAATTTTTTCCCGCATCTGCACCTGACTGATACCATCCATCTGGTATTCAACAGGGTCTTCAACAGTAGTAATGTTTGTGCCTTCGCTCTTAATCTCTTTTAGTGATGCATACAATGTGGTCGATTTACCTGATCCAGTGGGACCGGAGATTACTACCATACCGTAGGGTTGGCGAATCCACCGCCCAAACATATTAAGCTCACGGGCGTGAAAGCCTAGAGTGGTCAGATCAAGATTAAAGCCACCCTTATCCAGCAAACGCATAACGATCTTTTCGCCGTGGACAGTTGGTAGTACTGAAACACGAACATCAATCTCTCGCTCGCCCATCTGGATACTCATACGACCATCCTGTGGAAGACGTCGTTCAGCGATATCTAGGTTAGAGAGAATTTTAATACGTGTGGTAATACCACTCAGGGATGTGATTGGAGGGGTCATGATCTTCTGTAACACCCCATCAATTCTGATTCTTACATTTACAACATGTGATTGGGGTTCAACGTGGACATCAGTGGAACGCTCTTTAATGGCTTCCATGAGGATCAGGTTTACCAGTTTGACAAAAGGTGCATCCTCTTCGTTGACACCCTCTTTACTGAGGTCAACCATTTCCGAGTCATCTTCGTCGCCAGAGAACACCTGAATATTAGATAAGGCGGCGTCCACTTCATCAGTTTGACGAATCCTCCCATAGTGATACTCAATAGCATTCTGAAGAGCAGTTTCTCCAGCAACAACAACTTCAACTTTTAATGAAGTTAACTTCTCGATTGAATCTACGGTCGCCAGATCTTCAGGATCTTCCATAGCAACGACAACAGTGGTTTCTGATTTGCCCAGAACGATGGACATGTTCTCATAGGCAAAATCTTCAGGGATAGTATTAACAACACTCCCCTCTACCTTCATTAAATCCTCTTCATAGACAGCAGGATGACCAAGCTGCAAAGCGTAGACCTTGACCAGGTCAGCTTCAGTAATCATACCCATACGGATGAGAAGTTTACCTAGTTTTTCCTTGGTCGTTGATTGTCTCTCCAGCGCTTGATCTAGCTGTTCTTGAGAGATCACACTCTCATGAATGAGGATGTCACCGAGTTTCTGAAATTGGGGGTTAAACATTGCTATGGAATTCCCTTTTATTAATTCTGAATTGTCCTGACCAATTGAATACTGGACTGTTCACTACCGATGCTCTGTGGATCTAAGAGCGTACCCCAAACTTGTGCTGTGAATGGGTTGTAGGAATTGACAGACCCATCAGCATTAAAGTTTGGTGTACATAAACCGGCATCAAAAAATACCGTAATCTGCGCAAT
>JABIFX010000232.1 GCA_018650445.1 Fidelibacterota bacterium | reverse complement strand
TACAGTACTGGTCTTTCTGATGGCTGGTCCCGCCACCAATATCGGCACACTGGCGGTAGTAAAGAAGGAGATGGGAGCTATGGCCGTCTACGCCTATCTGATCGGCATGGTCATCTCCAGTATCTCTCTCGGGCTCCTGCTGGACTGGAGTATCCAGACCTTTGAAGTCGACATTCAGGCACAGCTGGAGAATAGCAGCCACTTTGTCCCACACTGGCTGGAACAGTTTGCTGCGCTACTGCTGGTTATACTTTCAGTTCGTGCCTATCTACTGAAAAAGAAAGGCGATAGCTGCGGTTAGATACAAAGATAAGTCTAAAATAGTTGACATGTTATCGCTATGCTCTAGAGTGGATCCATATCTATCTTTATACTTATTGTGTGAGACTATATCGGGCATTTGTCACCATTGAGAGCCGGCAAAGGATCAATCCTTTTCAAGTTCAGATAGAGACGGGTACCAACCTAACTGGAGAGGGAAGTGGTGGACTTCAAGCATGTCGACCCTAGTGATTTATGGTGACTAAAAGCAGCTTTGATGAGGCGCTGCACTGTGGGCAGTAGTGCACAGAGCAATAGTGGTCTCATATGGATGATATAAATCAGGAAAAAACACCCGCCGCCAATGAACGTATGGGGGTTCACAAACGTACGACATTAATGCTGCTGCTGTTTGGTATTGTAGTTTCTTCAGTCATTACTCTTGTTGCCTTGAGTAGTTTCAAAGAGCAGCTTAAGAACGATTTTCATGCCCATCTACTATCTGTGGCAGAGATACAGAAATTGCGTGTGGAGACTTTTGTTGAGCGCAGTAAAGAACGCATGGTATTAGTCTCTAGTAGTACACAGCTTCGCATATCACTTCAATCCTTACAGCAAAAGCACTCTCAAGCACATCAAGATAAGATGATCCAGATTGTGCATGATGCGCAGAATTCAATTCCTGATTTTTATGAGATCTCTGTAGTGAACATAGAAGGTCGAGTCGTTGCATCGACCTTGCCGGATCTTATTGGTAAAACAAGATTCCACCGCGAGTTGAGCCATTGGGGTGCTGAAAAAGATAGTGAAGGCAAGCTCTCTATCCACCTTCATGAACCGCTGCTGCTGGATCAGAGGGTCGTTGGCTCACTTCATATTATGAGTCATGCAGCTGAGCTTTCTGAAATATCTTCCAGTTATGCCGGGTTAGGCGAGAGCGGAGAATCTCTTCTTGCCGAGCAGCTGGAGAATGGAGATGCTCGTTTTCTCACCCCACTACGTTTTGATGCGGAGGCTGCACTGAAAAGGACGATTTCAGCGGATCGTATCGATATTCCAATTATTCGTGCGCTTGGAAGACAAGCAGGATTCCATGAAGACATTGTTGATTATAGAGAAATCCCAGTCGTAGCAGTAACGACCTATCTATCTAATCCCCATTGGGGGCTGTTGATAAAAATGGATCAAGCGGAGGTCTACAAACCTTACCTTACATTGAGAAACCAGCTGGCTATGTTGCTGGTTTTGATCGCCTTTGCAGGGGTACTCTTTGCCTATTACATTGCCAAACATTGGAGCCGTCCTTTGCATTATCTGACGGCGGTCGCAGATAGCATTCGAAGAGGAGACCATACAGCGAGAGCCGATTTGAAGTCTGAGTTGTTTGATCAGGAGACCTATCAGTTGGCGCGATCATTAAATGAAATGACTGATGAATTGCTGCAGGTCTTTGAATCTTCCCTAAGTGGGATGCTGATTGTTGACCGTGATGGCCAGATCATTCAGAGTAATAGAGCTCTTGATCAGATTTTTGGGTATGAGCCGGGAGAACTGATTGGGCAGTTAGTAGAAACATTGGTGCCTAATTCATATAGAGATCAGCATGTCACCCATCGGGGCCATTTTACTGAGAAGGGAAATGCAAAAATGGGAAGCCAAAGAGGTCTGGATCTGTTTGGCCTGAGCAAGACAGGTAAGAAAATACCTATCGAAGTGGGGCTCTCAATGCTTATTCATGATGAAGAGAGGCGAACCTTGGCTACTGTTGTCGATGTCACTGATCGAGTGCAACGCATACAAGAAGTGGAGATGCAGAAAGAGAAAGACAGATTCTTCGCCCACATGAGTCATGAAATCCGTACCCCAATGAATGGAGTCATTGGACTGAGTTATCTGGCACTGCGGTGTGATACGACACCAGAAGTATCGGAGTATCTTGAGAAAATTAAACAGTCTGGTGAATTTCTGTTATCGATCATTAACGATATTCTTGACTTCTCCAAGATCGAAGCTGGTGAATTAAGAATTGAAAAAATTGATTTTGAGTTGCGTGAAATTTTAGAAAAACTATCCAATATATTAGCATTTCAGGCATCAGATAAAGGACTGATATTTAAAGTGAACGCTGCATCATCGATTCCGAAATATCTAAAAGGAGATCCCGTTCGGCTACAGCAGGTTTTGCTTAATCTCACTAGTAATGCTGTTAAGTTCACAGAACGGGGAGATGTTCGTGTTGAAATTCAGCTTGGTCAACAGTTGGATTCTGCGATGGAGCTACAGTTTGCTGTTCATGATACTGGGATTGGGATGAATCCAGAACAGATGTCTCGCCTTTTTCACTCCTTTTCTCAAGTAGATAAGTCGATGGCCCGAAAGTATGGAGGAACCGGCTTAGGGTTAGCAATCTCCAAAGAGTTAGTTAGGATGATGGGAGGTGAAATTAGTGTGGAGAGTGAGCAAAATAAGGGCAGTACTTTTTCTTTCACGCTCCCATTTGAATTGGGAGAATCTCCAGTTCAAATGAATAGTAAATCGGGCACGTACCCTGTGCTAGAGGGGTTGAGAGTACTTTTGGCAGAAGACAATAGAATTAATCAACTGGTTGCAAAGGAGATCTTATTAAGTATTGGTGCAGAAGTGGTGATTGCAGGCAATGGACAAGAGGCAGTTGATGCAGTAGAGAAAAATTTGTTTGATATTGTGTTGATGGATATCCAAATGCCAGAGGTGGACGGGTATGAGGCAACCAGGCGAATTCGTAAGCAACTCTCCCCAACAGAGTTGCCGATCGTTGCGATGACTGCCCATGCTATGAAGGAAGATAAAGAGAAGTCATTATCTGCTGGGATGAATGATCATATATTGAAGCCTATCGATATTAAAAAGCTCCACCGAATGCTGCTTCAGGTGCAATTAGGATCAATAGATCCGACTGCTAACGATGATGAATAGGTGCGATTAAGGAGGCGGCCATGGAGTCTCTTCACCATTGGATCGTCTAGTGATAAAGAGTAGCTCCTCTCGTTAAGGTAGGAGCTTCCCGATCTCAGCCAGCAGCTCTCCGGCTAAAGTGGACGCCTTATCTATCTGTACTTCATCAAGAGAAAACTGAACCTGCTCTGCCTGTTTAGAGAGGGCAGGAAAACCAAAAGAGGCCTCACTACCCTTTACGCTATGGGCAACCGCTCTCACTTCGGCCCAATCGGTGTTGGAGAGTGTGGCTTTCAGTTTGTCCCGATAGCCACTGGCTGCGGGGTGCCCTCTGGGGTGCGACCATGGGGGGAGTTACATTAGCAGGAAAATCAAATATAATCGTAACTATTCAGGGGTGTTAACGGAAAATAATCCTTGACAGGCTTTTTCAGCAAAAACATGTTTTTTAGTCCACCCCCGTACCTCTTGCTCATTT
>JABIFX010000210.1 GCA_018650445.1 Fidelibacterota bacterium | reverse complement strand
GCCATGCGGGGACTGCTGGAATAACAGCTGAAGACTACTCTGAAATTACTATTACACATCAACCATCAGTGAATTACTAAAAACATTTTGAAGCTCATTTCGAGGAATCATGATTAACGTTATTAAAATCAATTTAAACCAAGCATCCAGCAAGGCGGCCCGATTGGAAAAACGCCGTGAGCAGACGCGATGGGGTGCCTTTGCCTTCGTTGTCTTGATTCTGGTTGCCGGATATGCATATCTGGTGGTTGAAAACTCCCAGTATGGTCAAATTATCGAAGAAAAAGAATCGCAGATCGCATTCATTCAGGCTCAAATCGACACCTTGAAGCAAGAAGGCCGCAACCTGGCCAAGGAAGACATTCTGGCCATGTCAGAGCTCTCTGATCGACGCACAATATGGGCGGAGAAACTCAATGCTCTGGGACGCCTGTTGCCCCATGATATGGCCATTACTCACCTCACATTCAAGGATCGATACCTTACCATTGCAGGTGTCTCGCGTATCTATCCGGATGAGCGTGAATTTGACATTCTGGAAGAGTTTATCGCCAGATTAGAAAATGATGTAATATTCTCAGCGGACTTCTCGGATATCAAATTTGCCAGCTATTCACGTATGACCATTCTGAATCAGGATGTGGTCAACTTCGAAGTTCGGGCTACCCTGGATATTCCTGACCCCAGGGATCGAAAAAAAGATAAGGGGAGGAGAAGCTGATGAAACGTGTACAGATTTTAGCTGTGACGGTCATGGTTCTGGCTCTCGCCTTTTATTATACGGTAAATTGGGTTTATGGCGACAAACCGGCCGATATTCGTTATCTGGACAAACAGATTGCCAGGCTTAATGAGAGTTTGATTACTGCTCAAATTTTATCAAATGAATTGGATCGGGTATACAACCTATTCGAGGAAAATCTCGCTGAGAATAAATCGGATGATGTTGCTAAAGATGCTTCCATGGACTTCCTCAACACTTTGACCAAGACATTGGATAGCCTGGGCATTACGACGATCTATATGCGACCCAAGCCCCGTATAACGGGCCGAATTAGCATTGAAACTCCCTATGATTTGGAAATTCGCTGTAATTATAAACAGTTTGGTGTTTTGATGACCAAACTCGAGAGTGCCATGCGTCTGATCCAGGTGAATGAATTCCATGTGAAAAATGGGATTGAACGTCTCAAGAATACCAAGGATGAAAGCATCCTGGCAGAGCAAAATATCGAATTGAAAATTTCAACACTCACACTATTGAAAGGTAAGAATAATGGATAGACGTACGCGCTTCTTCTGGGCTCTTACCATTCTCGCAGGTATCGTAATCTTTGGTATGGAAGCCTTCGCACTGAATGGAATTCGCACTGAACGTGAGAAAATCCTGGCAGATGCTGCTAATATCAGCATTGGAACTGATGAAGAGTTGGAACGAGTTATTGGTGAATTGGAATCTGAGTTGGGGAGGAGAGCTGATTTTAAATTCACGCTTAAGAATAACCCCATGAAATTAAATAAGGTTGTATTCCTTACTGATGAGATGGGTCGTTTGATTCAAAGCATGCAGGCCAATACCATTCGTGTGAGTGGCTTGTACATGAACTTTGATCCTCCCCGTGCCACCGTGGAATTCCAGCAAAAGGAAAGCCAGGTGAAGGTAGGGGATGTTCTAGGGAAATTTAAAATTTTACGAATTACTGAAAATGGCGTTGTTGCATACCGAGAGGGTAAATCAAAATTTTATCCCCTGCAGGGAAGAACGGTTACTGCTGATGCAGCCCGCAATTCGACGCGAGGTCCACAATTTGATGATGAAGAGGAAACCTATTAATGAAAACGAGTAGATATATTCTGGCCGGTGTGCTCATATTGGTGCTGGCAAACTTTGGTCTTGCCCAGGATGTCGCACAAAAATTGATTACAATCCACGCTGAGGATGCTCATCTCCCAACCGTACTCTCAATTCTTGCTGATGAAAGTGGCTATAACATTGTAACCAGCCCTGAGGTTAACAGTCAGGACAGAATTTCAGTACACATGGATAATGTCCCCATTGAGCAAGCCGTAAACCTGGTGGTTCGTGCTGCCGGCCTCAGCTATGAGCTGGTTGGGAAATCTTTCCTCGTTGCCACAGCCGATCGACTCTCTGAAGAAATCGGTGCCAAGGCATATGTTATTCCCCTCCAGTATGCAGATGCTATGGAAGTGAAGATGATCCTCCAGGATATTACTGAAAAGGTTGAGGTTGATCAGGGTGGTAATAAGCTGCTGGTTCATACTAGCCCAAAAAATATCTCAGAGATCTTGGAAATAATTGCCAGCGTGGATGTCCCTGTATTACAGATCATGCTGGAAGCTCGTATTATTGAAGTGACGCTTTCAGGAGATAATCGTATAGGTATTGATTGGTCACGTCTGGCTCAAATTACGACCATCATCGCTGAGAACGCTGCACCAACACTGGCTCAGATCGGTGGAAGTCTGGTGCCAGGTATGTCCCAACAAACACAATCCGATGGGTCTGTGATTGAACAATACAGTGCCTTACCCAATGGGCGTACTCCAGATAATATGTATTTCCAGCGGATTGATCCTTCCAATACAGTTGGTTTTAGCCGTCAACTTTCCGCATTTGATGTTACCCTTGATATGCTACTCAAGAACAATGAAGCTGAGATCCTAGCCAATCCCTCGGTAGTGACATTGAATGGACGCGAAGCCTTCATTGAAATGGTTGATGTGATCCCCTATATCCTTTCCAGTGGCGGTGTTGGTGGTCAGGTTCAGGTCCAACGCGAAATCGTTGGTATCAGGCTGACTGTGAAACCAAATGTCAACAGCGATGGCTTTATCACTGCTACCATTACACCTGAAATTTCAAATTTCTATGATTTTGTGGGTCCAGAGCGCAACATTCCCTGGGTTCAAAGAAGAAGATCGACAACAACCGTTCGCGTTGGAGATGGCGAACCCATCATTATTGCTGGTTTATTGGCTGTAGACCGCAAGAAAATTGTACACACAGTTCCAATTCTTGGTAAAGTCCCCTATATCGGCCGATTTTTCAAGCACGAGTTTGAACAGGAGACAAAAAAAGATTTTATCATCGAAATCACCCCTCACATCGTCAGGGATACCTATACTAGCATTGACAAATCAGAGCGAATGGTGGAATTAGAAAACACCTATATCAACGTGGAAGAGGTTGAGGAAGATGAAACTGAATACATCGACGAGGTTCCGGTTGAGAAGGAATAACTCAAAACTTTTAGAAGGAGGTTTGAAAATGAAAAATAGTTATTTCAGGTTTCTCATTCTTAGTATTGTGTCGCTGACCATGTTCCTTGGTTGTGATACCCGTAATCCTACAGAAAAAGAGGACGAGATAGTTGTATACAATATAAACCTTACAGCTGATCGCTATGTCATCTATGCTGACAATGGTAAAACAGTTGCGAAAGTTACAGCTATTCTTACTAATGGTGTGAATGAACCACAAGAAAATGCAACCATTGTCTTTTCGTCTCTCTCAGGTGCAATTGCTTCCAATATTGCCACAAATTCATCTGGTCAGGCAGTAGCCACATTTGATGATAAGGGCCAGCCCTCAGCTCAGGTGAATATTGTTGCTCGCTATACAGACAATAACAACAATACAGTGAGAGACACTGTAATTATTCAAGTACTTCCCATGGAAGATCTGGTATCATCGTTTTTCGCTACTACCGATCCGACCACAGGAGAAGTGGATATTATAAAATTGGATTCAGCTTATTCAGCCACTATCAACGCCAATGTACGTGATAGTCTGGGTGTGGCTGTTAAAAATGTGCTGGTTAATTATCGTGTGCTTGAGGGAGCAACAGTAGGCTATCTTGACGCCGCATCTGATTCCACCAACGCGATTGGAACCAGCCACGTTAGTTTTACCAGTAACGAGGGGCAGGTAGGAACTATCAGAGTTGAGGCCTCCGTTTCAAGTAATGCAGTAGAGATGCTGATTCTTGAGAACCCTGGGGTGTATGAGTTTGGGTCTCTGCTGAAGGGGGCTACCGCCTCTGAGATAGCCTTCTCAGATACTGTGACTTTGTACTTCCTTTCAGCTTTCGATTATACCTTGAGCATAAATACACACGATCCTATTATTTATGCAGATGCCGGTGAAACGAAGGCAAGAATATACGCCGTTGTTAAGGATGTTAATGGTGCTGGTGTTGATACCACATCAGTCAATTTTTCTTCTGACATGGGCACCATCTTTTCTCCCCGCTGGACTGATGACTCAGGAGTAGCTGAGACGGAATTTTCCGATCTTGGAGCTTCTATCACACAGGATATGAGAGCCATTATCACAGGTAGTATTGAACATCCCTTTTATGGTACCATTACTGATACGGTTGGCATTATAATTCGGTCAGAAAATCCAAATCCACCTGCCAGGACACCAGCTATCGTTGAATTGGAATCAGAATGTATCATTATTCCAGATCCTGATGGAGGCACTGAGTGTCAAACATCATCCAGGCTGACAGCTACCGTCATGGATTCATCAGGTTACCCCGTAGAAGCCAATACTCTGGTGCGATTCACCACCGATATCGGCTTAGTTACACAAGCAGCCGTTACGAATGAGGAAGGTGTGGCTGAATCTTATTTTACTATCGGTGATTCCTCAGGTATAGCCACAATATCTGCCTTTGCAGGATCAGTGAAGGATTCTACTTTAATCTCTGTCAGGACCGGTCAACCCGCTTATATCGTTGTGCCACCTTCTGCCCCCAATCGAATTGTCGTAGAGGGCGGCTTTGGTTTGGCATCTGCCACGATTACTGCAGAGATTCGAGATGCTAGAGGAGAACTGGTTTCTGACAGATATGAAGTAAATTTTGTCTTAGGTCCATCGATCCCTGCAGGCGCCAATTTGGATGGAATAGGTCCCGATATATCGGTTGAGTCAAATTATGGTGTTGCTAATGTCACTCTGAATAGTGGAACACAATCAGGTCCTGTTAGAGTAACAGCAAGCATTACACTATCAGGCTCGACAATTAGTGCAACCGCTATTCCAGTAACCATTTCTGCTGGGCCACCTGCCTTTATGGATGTTGATATTGACATCAATCAGATTGAACCCATTGGTGGGGGTCAGTACCAGGCTGAAATGGCAGCTCGCGTCTGGGATCAATATACGAATCCTGTTGAAGATTCTACTCAAGTCTACTGGCACATCGAACCAGATAGCATTGCATCGGTGATTGGTGGAACATTGACCTATGGTGAAAATCTATCTGGTGATACCTATCATGGTTTAGCCTGGTCACTCATTTATTGGAATTCAGATAGGACATTTGATCAGGTGCAGGTAATTGCCCAGACTTATGGTGCAGAAGGAGACACGATTCAGGGCTATGTAAATGCTGCTGAAGATAGTCTGCTTCTACTACCATTTTATCCCGGTGATCTGCTTGTTATTCCAGATAGACAGTTCTATGATTTTCAACCAGCTGCTAATCCCAACCCACCTCAAATTGGTGTGGTTCTGACGGCTGTTCTGACAGATTATTACAACAATGCCATCAAGAATGCTCGCATTCTATTTGGTTCCTTTGGAGCCGCAGGCTGGGATCCTACAGATGCAAATGGGATGCCTATCGTAATGACAGACAATCAGGGAATTGCGCAGATTACAGTGTTCTTTGATAAAGGCTTGTGTACACCCAATTTCAATGCCGATGGAACAGTGAATTCCTACAACCCATTTACAGCACAAGTGTGGGGTACACTGTTAGATCCGCAGAGTATTGGAAGTGAACAGTCCAGTATTCAACTTGTCCGGACAATTCAGTAATTAATAAAAGGGAATTCCATAGCAATGTTTAACCCCCAATTTCAAAAACTCGGTGACATCCTCATTCATGAGAATGTTATCTCCCAGGAGCAGTTGGATCAGGCACTGGAACGTCAGTCAACTACCAAGGAAAAGCTAGGTAAGTTACTCATTCGCATGGGTATGATTACTGAG
>JABIFX010000228.1 GCA_018650445.1 Fidelibacterota bacterium | reverse complement strand
GAGAGGAAGCAGATTAACATGAAATCGCAGCACCAAGAGGTGTTTGCTTAATATGTTGGATGCCCAGAAAGTGTCTCTTATTTTTTAAGCGATCTTGTCCGAATTACTTTGACGACTTACAGACTCGACTAATTCGGCGGTTGAGCCTGAATGCTGTGCTGATCCCAGAGCCGTCACACTGAGCGGAGTCGAAGTGCCAAGGGTAGGTCCGATTGAAAATTTGTTTCGTTGGAAAAATACCTCCGGCTTCGACAAGCTCAGCCATCGGCTAAGCAGTTTGCACACTTTGGGTACCGCCCCTGGCGGGCTTCTGAACCCAATATTCCAATAAAAAAGGCAGCTGAAACCAACTGCCTTTCCTCAAACATTAAACTGATACTAATTATCTAAGCAGGGTAACCTTCTCAGATTTGAATTGGGCTCCAGCCTGGATATTGACAAGATAGATACCTGAGGGTAGTGGTGTATTCGCCATATCATTCCCATTCCAGGTAAGTGTATAGTTCTGACCTGCTGGATGATTCCCTCTAACATGATTCCATACCTGCTCACCAGCGAGATTGTAAATGCTGACGTTGAGATCATTCGCCTCAGCCAGATCATAGGTTAGGGTTACCGTTGGGTTAAAGGGATTCGGATAGAGTTTCACGACTTTCAAGGCATCAGGTTTTGTATCTTTACCAGGATTGACATAGGTAATTGTTTCTATGTGATCCTTGTGAAAGGTCTTGTTGCCCTGGTAATCAACATCAACCAACTGGTAGGAATAGCTCAAGCCTTCCTTCACCTTGGCATCAATATAGTAATAGTCTGTTGCCTGTGTGGTAGACCCCTGACCTTCCAGCGCGGGGTTATTAGTAAAGGAGGCTAGCTCTGCCCACTCCTTGGCATCGCTTTTACGAAGAATTATGAATCCGTGATTCTCGATCTCAGAATCAGTGGTCCAACTCAGTTTAACACCTTTTGATGAGGATTGGGTTGAAAAAGTTGAGAGTTCCACGGCTAAGGATTGGTCAAAATTTCCAGCATCGTTTGGGGTTTCACCAGATGTCAGGTTGAATCCAAGCCATTGTCCTGAGGTAAATGTCTGTGAGCCTTGACTCGTGTTATCAGTAAAAATGTCGCTGGGGATTCCACCCTGGACATATCCTCCGGCCCAATCTTCTTCAACATACATTAACAGATAGATTTGCGAGGGGCTACCAATTCCAGACCGTTCTATACTGCATTCCCAATAGCCAGTCCCCTTCCAATTGGATGTTGTGAATGAAGTACTCCCCCAAGAGGATTCAGAATAAATTCTTTTTATTTCAGAATTGTCCTGAGTTTTGAAAACGTAATGATAATTTGCAGTGAAGGGTAGTGTCGGATCAGTTCGCCAAGTCTCTCCGTCAGTTGTCCCCGTACCATTCGTAGCTGTAGTTTGAGGATCAGTATCAATATAGATGTGATAAACCCTGTTCCCATCTGTCATAGTACCTGAATTGGTCGAACCAGAATACCCAATATAAAGATAACTGGCATCCCAAGTCACATATCCATATATACCAGTTCCAGAAGTGGAAGAAAACCTCTCTGTTCCGGTATCAAAATCATTGGTCCCGTCGATAGTTATTGTAGTGTATGTTGCTGGAAACACTATTAACGGCAATAGAATGATAATTATGACTAACTTTTTCATTTTCCCTCCAAAATCATTTTTCAATAAGTCGTTGAATATATTTATTCAAAACACTCAATTCAATATCATCATGCTATTTCAGCAGACTGATCTTCTCACTTTTTTCAAACCTGCCAGCTTGAATTCTCACGAAGTAAATACCTGAGGGCTGGCTGCTCCCCTGCCACTGGTAGGTATAGCGACCAGGTGACAGTTCGGTATTTTCAAGAACTGCAATTTCCTGGCCACGCATGTTAAAAATACTGATCCTAGTCAGCGCACTGTGCGGTATATCTACTACCAGGTTTACATCCGGGTTAAAGGGATTGGGATAGGGTGGATGTAATGCAAACTCCTGGGGAACAAAGACTTCATCCACAGCAACCACATCATGAATGACAATGTTTATGCTAAGGGTGTCTCCATCTGCAAAAAGCAGACTTCCTGGCAATAGAACCAGAAGAATGAGAATCAAACTGATGCGTTTGTGTAACAAGAGCACTTACCTTCCTGTTGCCATCCGCAGAAGAGCTTCACCACCTTGACTATCAGTCACAATAAATTGGACTGAAGAGTAGGTGCCTGCCTGAGTGAAATCAGGTGTCCAGGTAAAGGTGGCCGTACCGTTCTCATTGTCCGTAAGCACAGCACCTGAGGGCAAATTGCTACTGGTCCATGTCAACGCATCATTGTCTACATCTGAGGCGGTGAGACCAAAGGTCAGCTCTGCCCCTTCAGATCCGGTTTGATCTGAAAGTGCTGCGATAACAGGTGCATCATTCACATTGGTTACTGTGACTGCAACAACTTCTGAGTCAGATCCACCATGCCCATCTTCAGCAGTAACTGTCACAGAGATAGCCTCCGATGTAAAATAATTATTGGCTGGAGTCAGGAAGAGGGTATCGTTGCTGACGACAGCCAAAACGGTTTCAGCGGAACCACCATCCACTGAATATGTGATGGAATTTCCTTCGGCATCTGAGGCTGACAATTCAATATAAATGGATGTTTCCTCTGTTAGAGATTGGCTTCCAATACTTGCAAGTACGGGAGCGGCATTCACTGTAACAGTGTAAACAGCGCTCACATTTGAAGTGCCATCCCAAAAACCGCCACCACCCCCTTCATATCCACCATAGGAATAGTTCAGGCTATCTCTAGAAAATCTACTGGCTACATAAAAGGTGCCAGCGCTACTGAGTGTATTCCCTAAATCCAAGACATATTCATCATTATTTCCAATGTCAGTATGGTAAGCTGCTGTCACCCATGTCCACCCTGCTCCAGCAGGATCGCTATCCGTTTCAGAATAGCCAATCCAGGCATAAATATCTGCTCCCTGACCTGCTCCATCAGTCACCCCTGCCTCATAGACTTGAGCGTAGGTGAGAAATTCGTTGTTGGTTTCAAATGACCCTGTATTCGGATGCTGAAAATTGCACCAGTCCACATCATCGTTTGCAATTGTGATGGTGAGGGATGCATCGTCAGTTTCTGCAAAAGCTACTGATCCCAATACCAGTAGAGATGCAACTGAGATGATGACAAATTTACGCATGATAAAACTCCTATCCCTTTATTCTGTAGCGTGAAATATCGGTATTGAGCAGGAGTAAAACAATACAAGAATGCATTGTTTATCTATCTAAAATTGAAGAAGTGATTTAGCTAACAGGAATAGCTAGGGAAGAAGCCTACCTAGGTTTTGCGTTCCTTCTTTTTGGCTGCAGGGAATAGAATATTATTCAGGATTAATCGATAACCCGGTGAATTTCGATGCAGGGATAGCTGTGTTGGAGGATCACCTACAAAGTGTTGGTAGTCCTCTGGATCATGACCACCCAGAAAGGTAAAGGTGCCCTTACCAAAAGCGCCATGGATATATTTCACCTGTTCCTGACCCGGCACATCCCCCATAACCACCACATGCCATAGAACAAACTCGAAACATGTGTTCTATCTTGATCGTGGACCCTCTTACAATGTTGAAGATCAATCTGAAGTCGAACTGGGAGATACCCTCACTGGTGTAATCTTCGCACATCAGCATATCCGTGCAAAATGGGTCGAAGGGAAAGAGATTCCAGACTGCTCATCTATCGAGGGTATACCAGTTGGAGAACAGCCGCTAGCGGATAGGTGTAACCTATGTGAACATTCCGCTATTGGTTC
>JABIFX010000121.1 GCA_018650445.1 Fidelibacterota bacterium | reverse complement strand
TCAAGGTCTCAAAGAATTTGCGTCTTACCCAAGTCCAATTGGGACATTCTAATCCTCAGACAACGACAGTCTATGCTCAAGCGTTAGAAGAAGAGATAACGGAAGCCGTAGAGAAGCTCTGAAGAACAAAGAATTGGATCGATCAGATCCTTTTCTTTAACTCATCATTAACTGGATAGATTTCATAGTGGATTGGGTAGCATACCTTGCTATTTTCGTGAGAACTAGATAGATAATGTAAGAAATATACCCAATCGGAGGTCTGATCGCATGCCTGATGAGAAAACCACTGTTTTAGATGTACTGGCAAGGCTCGAAAGCCTTGAACGAAAGAACGATGCTCTGCAAAAAGAAGTTCTTGAACTCAAAACCCAACAAGACCCTAAGAATTGGCAAGAACTAATTCTATACCGTCAACTTCATAAACAAACCCTTACAGAGATAACATGGACTGAAGATGACGATGATGAAAAACAGCGGTATTATCGTGAAGATGAACCAATGCGCCGGGAAGTTATTGGACTTGTTCGTAAGGTGAAATGATAAATGAAACCTAGTAACCAAATACCAATAGATATTCTGGAATCAAAATTCAAACACTCAAAGCATTTGACGCGCTATCTAGAAACCTCTGATGAATTCAGCAATTATTTTGAAAGTAAACTTGAGTTTGAGTCAGCTGTGGAAAAGTTCTTTGATGTCTCAGATGAAGAGCTCATCGCTCTGTCCCTACTTGGCTATCCAATAAACGGAAGGATCTTCTTTGACCATGATGTCCTAGCCAGAATTATACAAACACTCCCAGGTTTTATGCTGTCGTTGCTAAAAGAGGGTAATTCTCTTCTTTTTACAATATTCCAGTTTCAAACTAAGCGGCCACACCAGGGGGTCAGCATCGAGTATCCCAGTATTCGTCACATCTCGGAAAATGTCTTTTATATCTGGAAATCAATCAGTGACATCGAGATTTCTGACAGTACTGAGGAAGAAAAAAAGGAACAGTTAACACGGCTACCAACTATTCTGGAATTCAATCATTTACACTACGATCTCATGGGCTGCTTCCAAATGAATCTGATGAGTCAATTTATGTATTTGGATGCCCGTGGAATCAATATTGATCCTGGTAATAATCCTTCCATCTATCCAGACCATGAGAAACTAGAATTGTTGTATGAGATTGTTGGCTACTTGGCACTGCCAATAAAAATTGCAGATCACCTTCAATTAGATAATGATATATTTAGTAACTTACGCACTGTCATGAATAGGAAAATTAATGAATCTGGATTTATCCAAAATATTCATAATGCATTTGAAAATCGATCTTCATTACCGAACCTAATTGATGGAACCCAAAAGATTGAGCAGCTTGAAAAGATCGACTCATTGTTTCGACTGAATGGTGATTTCTGGGAGATTAAATATGATGGAGAGACCACTCACCTGAAAGATTCCAAAGGATTGGGATACATTCATCGTTTAATTGTAAACTGCTCTCATCCTATTAGAGCGGATGTACTTGTCGCTACAGAGAACAGTCTTGAAATCACTGATGGTTTAATTCTCCCTGACCTTGAACACAAACAACGGGATCGTGATTATTCTGAGGTTCACGAAAGTGGACCACGGGCAGAATACGATGTCTATAGAGGAGCCTTATCTGATCTTGAAGATAAACTTGAGTCCTATCCAATTGATGGCGATGACTATTCTGAAACTGATCAAAAGATCAAAGATCTAAAGAAGGTGATATCAAAAACCTTTAATTTTCGAGGAGAGGTTCGACCATCAGCAGATAATGGTGATAAAGCTAGGCAGGCTGTTACTAAAGCTATCAAACGAGACATCAGAAGGATCCTGGATACCTTACCAAGTCTTGGGAATCATTTAAAGCAAAATTTAACTACCGGATTTGAGAGTCATTATGACCCTCCACCCGATCAATTGCCTGACTGGCAATTATAAAACTTAACTAAATCTCTACTCTACTAACCCGCTTTCTCCGAGCGGGTTTTTTTATACCCAAAATTGTGACACAGAAAATCACATGCGTGATGGGATTCCTCACGCCTGCGCTGTGTTCGTCCGAAAGCAAGATGACTTCTCGAGACGAGCGCAAACCAAAAGCGCAGGAGAGATCTCATGGAACTCTGTCAAACATGCCCCCAGAAAACTTCCAAAACTTGTCACCAGATTTGCCCCAAAATTCAAGCTCACCTCAGTGGGTTAAGGAATTACAAGACCACTTATGTAAATAAGGAAGTCGGCCTCAATGTAGTTCATGGCAACAGGGTTTATGAAAGCCTCGCTGAGTATGGCGATACCAGCGGTTCATTTACTGAGAAGTTTGGTCACCTACTTCCCACGATTGAACAGATCGTTAGCGATCATGGGACTGATCGCCAAAAGGAAGTCTACTCACTCATGATACATGAGAAGATGTCTTTCTCATACATCGCCGAACAGCTCCACATGAAAGTCCAGTCAGTTCACGAAGTGATCTATGGTCACCGTGGTCAGGGTGGCTTGGTCCGCAAGATCCGCAAGCATCTCACAAAACTACCTGAAGCCAGTTTCATTTAATGAACCCCAGTTTTAAAAAAATCAGACCTCACTCACTGTACAGTCAGCTGAGTGGGGCTACTCGAAAGGACTTGACCCATGTATACATTCATAACTCCTCCCAGTACTAGCTATTTTGTTCATGGCTTCCGTACCTGGGACCGGTTTTCAAGCTTCCAGCGATTTGAGACTGAAATGAGTTGTTCACTTCAGCTGGATGGGCACACAAACCCTTTCAGACCTTTTGGTGTGATCATCGCAGTTGAAGAAGGTGGTCTCATAAAGGGCTTTGATCAGGATGTAGCGAGCATCCTGATAGATGGCGAGAAATTGTTTGGACACCATTCAAAGGCTGAGAGTCTCCCTCAGTATAGAGAAACAAACCTTGCTGAGTTGATTGAAAACACAAGTCGGTATTACCACAATGAGTTGTGGATAAGAGCTGAGTCAGTCCATGTGGTAGGAGCCTATTCCATGTCTGACACTTATGGAGTTTCGGGTGCAAAGGCTTTCAGGAAAGAGTGCCGTGCATCAGGTC
>JABIFX010000190.1 GCA_018650445.1 Fidelibacterota bacterium | reverse complement strand
TGGGGACAAAACACGCATTCAGCGGTCACGCTTCAATTTGGTGGCGCCCGCTATCTGGTGGATCCTGGTTACATGATATTCAGACCGCTTCTATTAAAAAAGTCCAGCATTGAAGCTCGACTATCCGCTGAAACTGGACTCTCATTACGCTTTGATCCTGAGCTAGATGAGTATGCAGTGTATACCTATCGTAAGGGACAATTTGTCAGGCGCTATCGTTTCAATGACTGTCCCGTCACCTGGGAGCAATTTTCTAAATTTTGGGCGGCTTCATTTAGTCTTCCCGGGATGGATGATCTTACCCTTACGCGTGTGGAAGGTCAGGAGATGATCTTTGTTCAAGGCGATTTCATCAAAATTACTTCACCAGAAACCATCGAGAAAATCCGTGAAGTCAACCTGGCAGAAAAAATTATTAAGGAGCGCTTTGGAATACCTCTGGAAAAACTAGAAGAAGCCAGATATGTTCTGAGTCAAAGGCATAAATGAAAACAATAGAACCACAAAACGTTAAATACTTCATTGGAGCATTGTTTTCAGATGCTGAAATATTGGATAAGGCCACTGAATTGTGTCAGGCTGAAATGGGCATGATCGACTTTAGAAGTTCCGATTTTCTCTTCGATTTAACCAACTACTATAATGAGGAAATGGGTCTGCCAATCTTCAGAACCTTCCTCAGCTTCCAGGGTTTGAGAAGTCCCGGTGATCTGGCTGGTCTAAAAGTGCTTTGCAACGATATTGAGACAAAACTTGCTTTAGGGGGTGCCAGAAAAGTAAATCTGGATGTTGGTTATCTGGATTTTCACAAGCTGGTTTTGGCCTCAGCCAAGTACAATGGCCAAAAAATTTATCTGGATCAGGGAATTTATGCAGACCCTACGCTCTATTTTGA
This sequence comes from Fidelibacterota bacterium, assembly GCA_018650445.1. GTDB lineage: Bacteria > Fidelibacterota > UBA8477 > UBA8477 > JABMPR01 > JABMPR01. The sequence goes on along the minus strand of JABIFX010000190.1, from coordinate 1,354 downwards.
GGGCGGGCAATTCCATGCGCTGAAGAATACTTTTCCTGACTTCAAATCAAATACTTACTCCGAGGTGTTTCAAAAAATACGTAACACCTATAAGGCTCAGATCAAGACCTGAATCCATATCCTAAGCTTGAGATTCTGTGACCTTCTGTAACTCTCTGGCCCTGGTGTAGAACTCTTCCAGCTCCATCTCTTTTAGATAGACCAGACCATGGGCGGCTCGTACTCGAGGATGACTGTTTTCATACCAGAAATCTCGACCCATGACCCTTTTCATATCCTGATGCTGCTGTACCTGAATAGCCTGGGCTAAGCCAGAAAAGGGACCATTGAATTCGTAACTGGGAAAAGGAGCATCCACCTGAGATTGGAAACAATACTTGAAAGTCTCTTTCATAATTGCCATGGAATTGAGTGACACTGGTACAAAGATATTGGCATCTGTTGGCTGGAATTTGAACCACACATTACGATAACCCCAGACTCGCAAGGGAGCTTCGGGATGTCTCTCTTTATAGAGCCGTATAGCTTCGGCAATAGCCTGCATGACCTTATAATGTGTATCGGGACCACTAGCCTCCGGATCAAGAGCCAGGGTAACTACAGTGGGGCGGATTTTTTCCATGTATTCAAGAATGGGTTGAACATCGCGATCCATAGTTGGATCCTCAGTGAATATATCACCTTTGTAAAAACCCAAACGCAGGTGATGAACATTTTTAATCGGTGTTCCATAATGTCCCCAGACCAGGTCGGCTTCCCACTCCCTGATACGTCCTTTGAGTAACTGCATGACCGGATCATCCTTTTGACCTGGATACCGTGAATTCAGGTATTCAATGAGTTCCTGCATCTTAGTGGTGAGCGTGTCCAGGTTATACTCTGGATATAAGATCAGCAGATTACGAATGAGCCGGCGGGATGAGCCGTTATTTTGCAGGGTTCTACTATGGTGGGCAACACCATCCAGATAAGTGTAAATATCTCTCTGGGCAGCAGCCTCATTATCAGCATCATAATAACCCTCTGCTCTGAGGTGTTTAAACTGCCTGGTTCCCATATGCTCCATAGCGTTTGTTATCTGATCCTGGACGAATTCATTGGTCACTGCGTTAAAACCACTTGTCATATAGGCAAAATGATGTTCGTTCAGGGGTGTTCTCACGAGATGGACAAGATGGGCGAGGTATCCCAGCATGATGTCGTCATGATGGGGTGCAGTGTGGAAAAACACATCATTTTCGACAGGTGTCAGACCTCGATTAAGTTTCGACTGGAGATCTTCAAAAATCCTCTTTTTGATCTGTGGAAGCTCTAATTTACTTCGTTTAAGAGCTATTGCGGTAACCTGTTTTTC
>JABIFX010000227.1 GCA_018650445.1 Fidelibacterota bacterium | reverse complement strand
TGATGGCAGAAGCCCTCCATTATGGTGGTGATTACTGCGATCTCTTTTTTCAGAATGAATTGAGCAACTCCATCCGACTGCAGGATAATATTGTGAATTCAGCCTCCACCAATGTCACTTTGGGTGTTGGAATTCGAGTCCTGAATGGGAATCAGACGGGTTACTCATTTACAGAGGATATTTCATTGGCCAGCATGAAAGCTGCTGCTCGTACAGCTGCAGGTATTGCTTCCGGTTCCCCCAAGGCAGCACCTAAATCTTTCAATGCTACCAAATTGATGAATTACTACAGTACTGAAGTGAGTTATGAAGATGTGGGTGTCAAAGATAAGGTAGGCATGCTCCAATCCATCAATGATGATGTTTTTAAAGAGGATCCACGAGTTATTAAAGCCAGCGTTTATTTCGCGGACAGCGAAAAATATATTCTGGTTGTGAATTCTGAGGGCGGCATTTCATCTGATTACCAGCCCATGTTGAGAATCTCTGTGGGTTGTACAGCCGAGGAGGATGGTCGCAGGGAGAATAATTATTTTGATTACTCCGCCCGTGATGATATCAATTTTCTCACTGAAGCCAAGCTGAAGCGTCTTCCAAAAGAAGCTGTGGCCCGAACTGTAAAACTATTTGAAGCTGAAACTCCTCCAGCAGGAGAATTCCCAGTGGTGTTGTCTGCCGGTAGTGCAGGAATCCTCCTTCATGAAGCCATTGGTCATGGAATGGAAGCTGATTTTAATCGTCAGGGTATCTCGGTTTATTCAGAGAAGATGAATAAAAAAATCGCCGAACCTTTCGTAACTATAGTGGACAATGGAACCAATCCCCATATCCGCGGCTCAATCAATGTGGATGATGAGGGTGTACCATCAGAAGAGACAGTCCTGGTAGAGGATGGTGTCCTTCGAACCTATATCCATGATCGCATTTCAGCCAAACATTATGGTGTGAAACCCACTGGTGGTGGTCGTCGTGAATCATTCAAGCATTATCCGATGCCACGTATGCGTAATACCTATATGCGTAGCGGTCCTCATGAGTTTGATGAAATGATTGCATCTGTGGACTATGGAATTCTCGCTGACCAGTTTACCAATGGTCAGGTCCATATCGGCGCTGGCGATTTTACATTTTATGTAAAATCAGGTTCGTTGATTGAAAACGGAAAAATCACTGCCCCCATCAAAGATGTGAACATTATTGGTAATGGTCCTGAAGTGCTCTCCAGGGTCACCATGGTGGCCAATGATATGAAGATGGCAGAAGGTGGTTGGACCTGTGGTAAGAATGGTCAGGGAGTACCAGTTTCACAAGGAATGCCCAGCGTGTTGGTCTCATCCATCACAGTGGGAGGTAGAGGTTAATTATGGAAAAAAATGTATATTTAGATCTGGGTTACTGGGTACAGAAAAAAGCCAAGCAATTGGGTGCAAATCAGTCAGCCCTGGGTATTCGCCAAAGCCGATCTGTCTCAGTGGATTATCGTGATGGCAAGGTAGAAACTCTGAAAGAATCAACCCAGCAGTCCCTGTGGATTGAGATATTTAGCAAGGGTCGCTACTCAAATCACTCAACCAATGATTTGCGCAAGGAGTCCCTGGAGAAGTTCATTGCGAATGCAATTGACCTGACCGGATTCCTTGAGAAAGATAAATACCGTAAGCTTCCTGATCCTGAACAATATAAAGGTCAATCCCAAGTTGATCTGGACTTGAATGATGTTGGTCAAGCTGATATCACTGGAGAGGAACGACAGAATCGCGCCAAAGAACTAGGTGTTCACCTTGAAGGTAAGGATGAACGCCTCATCTCTGTAGCTTCAGGTTTCTCAGACTATCACAGCGAATCTTATCAACTTTCATCAAATGGTTTTGAAGGTCATCAGGAATCCACTTCCTTCGCTCAAAGCGTAGAAATTTCTCTACAGGGCAAGGGTGATAAAAAGCCTGAGGGTGGGCGTTACTATCGTGCTCGTCATCTGGATGACCTGGTTGGTGCGGAACAGACAGCCAATGAAGCTCTGGCCAGAACCCAGGACAGAGTGGGTGCTGAGAAGATCGCCACTGAAACCATGCCGCTCTTGCTGGAGAACTCCAATGCAGCAGGACTATTCTGGCGCTTGATGAGACCTCTAAGCGCAGCTTCCATCCAACAGAAAAATTCTTTTCTGGCTGATCGCAAGGGTCAAAAAGTTGGTTCAGATCTATTGACCATCACTGATGAACCATCCATCGTGCGTGGACTGGGAAGTCGCTATTATGATGGTGATGGACTGGCCGCAAAATCGATGCCCATCTTTACCAATGGTGTGTTGAACAACTATTACACAGATGTCTATTATGGCAACAAGTTGGGCTGGACTCCTAATGCTGGTGGATCCTCAAACTTGATTGTGAAGCCTGGCATGCGTTCAGGGGCTGAGATTGAAGCCAGCCTGGATCGAGCTATTCTGGTTACAAACTGGCTTGGAGGCAATGCCAACAGTACCACCGGTGATTTTTCACTGGGTGTAGCAGGCTGGTTGATTGAGAATGGCAAGCGGGTTAAATCGATTACAGAGATGAACATCTCGGGTAATTACAATGACCTGCTCATGAATCTGATAGAGGTTGGTAATGATCCCTGGATCCATTCATCCTTTAGAACACCCACCATG
>JABIFX010000249.1 GCA_018650445.1 Fidelibacterota bacterium | reverse complement strand
TTGGGTCTTGAGCAGATGAAATCAGCCTATAATCAGGAATTAATAGCTAGAAAATATTTTAGCGACATTCTTTCGCGAAAAGAAGCTGACTGGGTACTGGTTGAACAAGGAGCATCTGCCATCATAGAAAATTGTGATACGCTTGCCTTCCTAAAATTAGTTAAACCTCAATCATCAATACCAGGGAGCGAATTTCTCCAAAATGCGTTTGATATAGGCAGTGGAGCAATTTGTCCAATTATGCAACGATATCTTCATAATCTCAAACTCATCAATTATGCAATCGACGACAGTATTGGATTTTATCAATCAGATATTCACAAAATTGATGCAATTATCTCACAAAAACAAAGTGAATTTCAAACCAACATGGATAGAATAAAAGAGATCAGAGATATGTCATATAAGGAATATTACTTTTATGTGTTTTCCTCCGTAGATAAGCCTAGGTACGAGGTTGCAAAGGTCAAATCTAACTACGAGTGGAGAGTTAGTAGTGGGTATTCAGATTTGAAGGGGAAAAAGGATCTTCCGGAAGACATGTTTGAGAATAGACACGTCATATTGATTACTTCATCCCTGGATATTGGTAAGGGACTATACCGATTCAATGCCTACAAGAGCGGAACTCAAATTATTAATACCAAAGATGGTTTTACTCAAGAGTGGGATATCTACCAGGGTGTTGAACCGGATGAACTGAAAGAAGAAACAAGGAATCTGGAGAAGGAAAAGCTCAAGTTACGTGCTTACTATAAGACCCTCCAGAATAAGCGGGAGATCCAGGGCAAGAGAATGTCGATTTTTATGAATACAAAAATGAGTTATTCCAATATTTTCAATTGATGAAAGCTAAGAATAATATGAAACACACAGTAAGAGCAAATTTATTTATAGTTCTTTTTGCACTGGTCAGCCATCTAATGGCCCAGGATGATTTTGAGAAATGGAAACAACAACAATCCAAGGGTGTCTCAGATCTGGTAGGTGAGCAAACTAAGTATTTGGAATCGGTCACTAGAGAATATGATAACTATGCAGCTGAGCAAAATCGTCAGTTCGAAAACTTCAAAACGGAAGTCGAGAAGAGGTGGGGCCAATACAAAGGCAACACAGCAAAAAGACTGGTTAATTACGATGATGATTTGAACAGTCGAAGTACGGTGGATTTTGAAAAGGGTGAGATTGAGGTAGAAGTTATCGTTGAAGATGTACCCAGGGAATCAGCAGATAAAAAAGATCAGGAGGCAACTGCATCACTTGCAAAAAAGATTCAGAAGGTTGTAACCCAGCCTGCCCCTGATAAGGCACCCCTGCTTAAGAATCAGGTGAAAAATACGACTGGAAAACAGGTAACCCCACTACAGGCGAAGGCTTATGCTAAAGAGACTGTACAAAAACAACCCATTAAAAAATCTGTTGAAAAAGGTGCGGATGGAAAATCCAGAATTAAATATTCAGTTAAAATCAAAATGGTGCCCAACCATGTTGAGGTGAGAGCAAAAAGATTTAAAGCTGAAATATTAAAGCAATCGAGACGATTTAATATAGATCCTGCAGTAGCATTTGCCATCATGCAGACAGAATCAAGTTTCAATCCTGAGGCGCGATCGCATATTCCCGCCTACGGTTTGATGCAATTGGTTCCAAAATCCGGCGCTCGAGATGCCTATAATTTTGTGTATAAAAAGGACAAGTTACTGTCTGGCGGATACCTATATAATCCAACGAATAATATTGAATTGGGCTGTGCATATATTAGCAAATTGCGCCATGTATATTTTAAGAATATTAAGAATGATAAAACCGCTTATTATTGTACAATTGCTGCCTATAACACTGGTGCAGGGAACGTAGCAAGGGCCTTAACAGGTACTACGAAGTTAAAACCAACAGCTGAAGCCGCCAATCGATTGTCACCGGAGGGAGTGTATAAAACACTTCTCAAGAAATTGCCTTACGTTGAAACTAAGAACTATCTGAAAAAAGTCAGAGAGAGGTCCGCCTACTACCAAGCATGGTCGAAATAAAAAAGATTAAAGTATTGATAGAAATATTATATGTGTGACACTATTCGGAGAAGTTGAAGTTATTGGAAAAGTCAAATGATTAAAACATTAATCTGGTGTATCACAGTTCTATTTTCATTAAACTCTTTCGCCCTATCCCAGGAAAAGACAGATGCTCCTTATTGGGTAATAGAGTTTAAGCCCGAAAACACTGATGATTATTATTATGGCGTTGGGTTATCTGATAGCTCAAGTGAATTGGCTGACAATGATGCATATTTAAAACTCGCTAAAATGATAAAGGTCAGCGTTAAATCAGAAGAAAAAAGAACCATCATAGAAAATATTCTGGGAATATTTGACTTCTGGAGCCAATCCAGCTCAGTAAAAACTGATGAGGAATTATCCGGCATACCCATAAGTGAACGCTATAAAGATTCTGCGATATATTTTAGTCTGATTAGAATTCAAAAAGCAAAATATGTAGAATTGAAAAAACAGGCGATTATAGCAGACGCTGCATTAAATGAAGTAAAAATAAAATCAGATGCAACCCTGGAAAAAGCAACGCTTATCACTGAAGCAGACCTCATGAAAACAAAAATGGAAACTGAAGCAACTGTCCAGGATACAGAAGAAAGATTAAAAAGGAAGAAGGAGGCCGCGAAGCAGGCAAAGCGTGCCCAGAAGAAACTTGACAAGCTTCGCAAAAGTGCAAATAATCCACCACCCGAAACAAGTTCGCCGGCGTATTCTAGTCAGGATAGAGCTATTGCAAGAAGGGCTGAGCTGGAAGCTGCCAGGGATCGGGCTGAAGCTGAAGAGCTGAAACGTCAAAACATAGCAAGGCGAGCTGCATATCGGCAGCAGAAAAAAGCCAACCGTGCTGGTGATCATCGCGAGTTTACGAATATCTCGCCTCCCCGAGATCTTATTACGTTCACAAATGCACAACTTATAAAAAAATCGCACCAAGTATCATTGGGAGTCGGGATTGATCCCTTCACCCTTGAAAATGTAAGCTATTCCTACCATCTCTGGTACACTGAAGTCAGTCTCAAATTGGAAGCAGTTGATAATCAACTGGAATGGCAGGAAGCTGCTATCAAACTGCAAGTTCTACCATTAATTGGAGGGTATTACCGGACATCAATTGGGATTGGTGCTGTGGAGTATCTGAGCCAAATATCTGAGACTAATTCGGAGTTATGGCGGCCAAAATATTCACCTTTTCTGACTGGCAATATTGCCATTCCACACCTGCTTAACTCCTACTTCTCCTTTTATGGGGATTATCGGAAAATATCATTGGGCTTGAACAGCTTCTTGTTTTTTAAAGGCGCACGCGATCGTTTCAACCTTGTCACACAAGTCGATATTATTACAGATGAAAATTACCTGAATCGCTTTGGTGAAGATGTGATCTTTTCTGCCGGTCTCCAATTCAAGACAATGGATGCTCTCAATACGACGCTCAGTTATGAGGATCATAAGATATTTGTGCTGAGATTTGGCTATGAATTTTAGAATAATCGACAAGCCCCCGAGTTTTAAGGTCAGGGGCTTTTATATTTCAGGCTATGAGTTGTCTACAGAGTAGGGGAAAGGTTACCCAACAAAATTAGTACTCCCGGTTAGTAACACTTCTAAAGTTTATAGCTAATTCCCATCTGGAAGTATAAACCCGATGTGCCTGCTTCTGGATTGAGACCTGCTTGTGTTCCACTAAAATCATCTTTTACAACGCCGGTGGCTGTCAGCGGTATTTCTATCTCATCATTAACCTTTATCACGGGATCAGACACGAAAGACATACCATATCCGATCTGACCAAAGATTCCGATTTGATCTGAAACCTGAAAAGATGGTGTTAATCCGACTTGGATTGCAAAGCCAGACATATCCATGGACAAGCTATCACCATTTGTGAAAGTTCCTTCCGAAATGATAACAGGCGGGGTATATCCATCGATTAATTCAATTGCACCGAAATCTGCTGTCGCTGAGATGTATCCAAGTTTTGGTGTTATCCCCAAGCTGAAGTTTCCTTCTATCAAAGCGTAAGATACACCTGTGAATAACCCAATATAGGTCACGTTGCCAAGTCCGTATTGAATTTCTCCAATCGCGTTCAGACCAGATCCAATCGATGTGGTGGCGCCAAGCAAAATTCCAGGATTTTCTCCAGCGACATCTCTATCCCCCAACGGGATACTTACTCTTCCCTCAGACGTGGATGTACCAAGTCCATATGTCTCCCAGTCTGAGATATGAAAATTATTGAAATCCTGAGTTGAGATTGTATTCATATTTAGACCACCATAATAAGTGATTTCTTGAGCAAATAACCCTCCCTCAATACAAACGACAACCATGAGCAAAACAAAACGAACTTTCACGTGCACCCCACTTTTTCAGCTTGAGCAAATCCATTTGCTCGTTGATTATTACAAGACCAATTTCCCCTTGTATCAGTACAACCCAAAACTTCTTGAATGACCAAAGGTAGATCTATCAAACAGATTTAGCAACTTCTTTTCTCTGATCTTCCCCACATATTCACGTCATTTGTAAAGGTTAGTAATTCCTGTTCTTTTTTCATAATTCTGTAACCCTGTCTGAAGATGAATCACCTAAAGAGCTATGAGGTTGGATTGTTGTCTTCCCACTCGATCATAGCTCTGCAGACATGCTGAGGTAGAGAGGGGGCCAAGTGCTAAAGATTTGCTATCGTTATCCCGATTTGTCCACTATTGTCCATTTCTCGCTAGAAAACTTGAAAGTGGCCTAGAAACAGAAAACCCTCGTAAGTCTATGAAATACAAGGGAATTATGTGGTGGCCAGGGACGGAATTGAACCGCCGACACGGGGATTTTCAGTACCTTGCTATGATCTATGTATCAGTCACTTACGGGGACGAGTGTCCAAAAAGTGTCCATGTTTGAAATAGGGGAGTGTTGCAATAATCTGATGAGTAACGACCTAAGGATTAGAAATCCGTTGCATTTTAAGCTATATAAGGGTTTACGGGGAGTCACTGACTAAAAAGTGACTATTCTGAAGTAGCATTATCAAATCAAAAGGCAAAATAAACGAAGTGCAGGAGAAAGGTCAAACCGAAGTCACCCTCTGCTGGTTGTGTGGCTCCCAGAGATGCGCGACCGCTTATCTTGTTGATCAAAACTTTCGTTGTGCTGAGCTCAATATCCATTGCATCAGAATCATAATTAAGCTGCAGATTAGAAACCCATGTGATAGAATGATCAATGGAATAGTTACCGACCAATTTTATTTCCGAATCACCGTTCTCGGGTTTTGCCACCTGAAATCCTAACATCAACTGACGATCCAGACCAATCGGTCTGGCATACTCAGCACTAAACACGAGTTTCGACTGCAAAGTCGAATCATCACTAAATAGTGTATGAGAAAAACCACTCCGTACATGCCAACCGATACGCCGGTCAGAGATATTAGCGAAAGCTGGATTCTCCATAACCTGCTGAATCCGCATAGTCTGGGTTGGGGCATTAAGTGCCTCAGCCAACTCGTTGTAATAAAAAATATTGTCGTCCGATTTATAAGTCTTGGAATAGTAACCATCATTCCGGCGAGTGATAATCGTAGCGATCTGAATCAGCTGATCTGCAGTGATCTCGCCGCCGATCTCCGTGGCTAATGCAACAGCCCGCGCTATAGGCCGCACAGATGTAATTCGTCCGTAACCAGCACCGAGAGTTAAGCCAAGTGGACTTAGAAGGTCCGCATCCCCGACCTTTGCGAGCTTAAAATCACCGCTTGTGAATGCGTGAAAACCAGAGTAGTCCTGGGCAAAATACTGGGAAAGATCAAAGGGGATCGCTGCCTGGAAGGCCGAGAACACATCTGCTTCGCTCTGTTTCACTAAATCGAATACTGGTATCACCCCATACGAAAACGTGTTATAGGTAGACTGGGTGAAACTGCTATAGTCAGCTTGAAAATTGAGAGCTATATCAGAAGCTCCTCCCGACATGGCGAAAGAGAAAAGATTATCACTGCCCAATTGTAGCTGTCTATAGCTGAACTCGGGAACTCGGAAACGCGAATACAGGCTTTCGTCGATGTTAACCACTTCATCGCCAGGGATGTTTGATTTGGAGGTGAAATATGTTCCCAAGTCCTGCTTCAGAGAATCAGGGATATCCTTGAGATTTTGGGCGAAAAGAGAGGTCATAAGGCTCATTAGCAGAATTAGTGATATCTTCATCGTAGGTTTATCCTTATAATTAAAATACTGGCGCTAACTGTCATACTTTAGGCATGCTTTTGAGGAGAGAGATATGAGAAAATAAGTAAGAATATTGTATTTGCCCTTCTAGACTTCCCATATTCTCAAATTAGTCACATGAACCAGCAAAATTCACGGGAAAAGGGGATATAGTTGTAGTATAACCTTGTTCTTGAATAGACTCCCACACTGATACCCAGGTTACGGTTGAATAGTTATTGCTGAAATGCAATTCGTAGCTATATGTGTTTGCTCCAACAACCATGGTTGATGTCAGAATACCGTCATCATCGACCGTGCCCCCATAAAATGTATGGCTCTTATCGACAATACTTTCATACTCAAAGTCTGTGTACGTTACTGTATAACTCAGGGTTGAGCCTGTAATTGAACCATCCTGTGAAAGACACCATCCATCATGGCTGAAATTGGATATGGCAGCATCAATCGGAGTAATGGCGTTGTACCAGCTTCTCAAGCTCCCACTACCGATCACAATGCGGCCAAACCCAGGAAGCACTCCAGTTCCTGTCACCGCGACCTCATGAGGAGAAGAGGGTGCATTAGACGCAATATTCACGGTTTCTGAGTGTGTCCCTAAGACCTCAGGGTCGAACTGGATTATTACATCCATACTGGCACCAGGGGCTAGCTGATTAGCAAATGATCCCAACCCTATTGGAGAATCTGAAGGTTCAGATATCGTGATAGGGGTAAGAATAGCATCACCAGTATTTGAGATAGTGATAATCATCTGGGCGTTACCTCCCAGTGCGACGCTCCCAAAATCAATCGCATTGGTGGATACTGTTATGAGGGGGCCAAGCACAGGATCCCCAGACTCATCGTCGTCTGTTCCTGCCGATCCATTTTCTCCCCATGTTGGTGAGGTGATGGAGCCATCCCAGTCATCTGGTGGGGTTCCGCAATAAGTAAACAACAATGCTAGCATGCCAATGAAAATGAGATTGTACCTTAATATCATAATGTTATTCCTTCATTTAAAAATTCATGCAATCAACATCACCTATTATTCATTTCAAATTTCCAAAAGTCGAGATCACCCGCAGGGTTTTATGAATGTTTCTCAAGAACTTTTGCGATTCTCTCACCAAATAAAATAACCAAAGAGTCAGTAGGTTTACTGGATTTATCCTTGATGTATGATGAGCAATAATGTAGTTGAAATCTATTGGGATGCAACTTCATGACATTATTTATCCTTATTGAAATACTTTAATAATATCACTAATTTACGGATCAAGTGAAAATTGCACCCAGGTTCGCCTGGGTATTTTTTTATCCTGTCGATGAGGACATTCCTTATACCTTGCCCTCTTTTCGCAAACCCTTACTGGCTACGGTAATATATCCAGAACGGCTTTTTTTCGTCACCATTTCGTCACCATCTGGTGTCCCAGAATGTCCCACTTTGTCCACATTGGATATATTACCGTAAAGTGGCCTAAAAACAAAAAACCCTCGTAAGTCTAAGAATTACAAGGGATTTATGTGGTGGCCAGGGACGGAATTGAACCGCCGACACGGGGATTTTCAGT
>JABIFX010000095.1 GCA_018650445.1 Fidelibacterota bacterium | reverse complement strand
TATAAAAAAAGAGCCTGATCAACAGGCTCTTAATTCACAAACATATCTAATAATTGGAGCGGGAAACGAGATTCGAACTCGCGACCCCGACCTTGGCAAGGTCGTGCTCTACCAGCTGAGCTATTCCCGCTTTATTCAGAGTGTGCGTATTTTACATGCTTTAGTATTAGTGTCAAACACTTTTTAACCAATTGAAAAATATAAACTTATTAAGGCAGCTCCATCTTTACACTATCAGACAATACCAAAAAATAGCTTGAATACAACACTATACGACCAATAGTGAAATGGTCACGGTGACCAAATTGTGACCACGCGGTGACCAAACCGTGGCCACTAAAGAAAATGATTGAATAAAATACCTGAGCACAACTACTGACCGAATTGTATTCACAGCCCCTGTGTAATTCTCATGTTTTTTCTACAAACATCTTCTCAAGTGAGATACGAATAATATCTGTTCGAGATGGGATTTTTCCTTCTTTCTCTAGTCTCTTCGTTCTTTCCTGGTCAATTCGTTTTACCAACTCATTACTCAAACGAACTGTTACTTGCTGTGTCTCAACTTTATTCATGATCACTCCCCATGTATTTTAAAAATATTATTTTATTGCCTTACGTACCTCTTGACAAGAATAATTATTATGTTATTATATGACTGTCTTACAAAATTACTGTAAGCATCCACTACAACATGGAGCAATAATATGAACACTTTCATGACCGCCAAACAGCTAGGCCAAATGCTGAACTATACGCCTCGTCACATTAACGAGTACCTAAAAGATCGGATTTTCTTTGAGGGCGAGCATTACATCCGCCTTCCAGGATCCAGGAAGATTCTCTACATTTGGGAGACCATTGCAGCAGACCTCGTGTCTAATTCCACTGCAACCATCCCCATGGCCAACGGAGGCGCTTGTCATGGGTAGTATCCGAGAGAGGAACAAACGCCTCTGCATTGATTTTCGACTCAAGGGCATTCGCTGTAGAGAGCAAACGAGCCTTGAACCTACCCAGGGAAATATAGCTCGCGCTCAACGCTTACTGAAGAAGATAGAGCGGGAAATTCAGCTAGGCACCTTCTCTTATCGAGAGTACTTCCCACATAGCAAACGTGCTGATCTCTTTGAGCCCACGGATATCGTTGTCCAACAACCCAACCACAGTGAGTTGGTTACTATGGCAGCGCAGGCAGTGGCTCATCAATCAGCAGCTGCTGGTCTTGCAAGCCCGGAATCACCCATCCATGCTGAACAGCTGACACCTCTTTTCAAAGATTTTGCCGAGCAATGGATGAATGAGCGGGAGATTGACTGGAAACGAGGTACTCTGCTGAAAGTGCGCCGTATCCTTAGCATTCACCTTGCCCCTACATTTAGGGTTAGAAGGGTCAGCGACATCACAAAAGCTGAAATCCTCTCATTCCGTACCACTCTCGCCAAAGATCAGAACGGAAACAAGAGGCTCTCTGCAAGCAGAATCAATGGAATTATGAATGTGCTCAGTCAAATACTTGAGGAAGCCGCTGACCGTTATAATTTTAACAGCCCCTACAAACGGATCAAACCACTACGTGTTCCAAAAACGAAAGTTCATCCACTTTCAGTTAAGGAGATTCAGCTCTTCCTTGAGCAAGTACCAGAGTTCTATCGTCCCTACTACACCATTGCCTTCTTCACGGGTATGAGACCTTCTGAACAGAACGGCCTGCGATGGAAAAACGTGGATTTTGAGCGTGGACAGATTCTTGTGGAGGAGGCCTTGATTGAAGGCACTCTTGAAGAGACTAAGACTATTGGTTCCGAACGGTTCATTGAGCTATCTCAACCGGTAGTTGAAGCTCTACATCAGCAGATGACGATTACCAAAGAGATCGAGAGCAAGTTTGTCTTCTGCACACCCAGTGGAGTAGCCATCAACTATCGCAATCAACGCACTCGAATCTGGTATCCATCACTGGTTAAGGCCAATCTTGACAGGCGCAAGCCATATGAAACTCGCCACACCGCAGCCACGCTCTGGCTATCAGCGGGAGAAAGTCCTGAATGGATCGCTCGCCAACTTGGTCACACCAGCACCAAGATGCTATTCACTGTTTACTCCAGATTTGTACCCAATCTTACTCAGAAAGATGGACTCGCAACTGAAAAACTGCTGGGTATTTTTAACGCTCCATCCACACCCACATCCACATCCACATCCACACAAAAAGGGGAATACCTATGATTACTTCAAGTCGCAAAAACAAGATTCACACTTCACGTCATAATTACTCTAGTCGCTCTGGAGGGATCAATAAACGTTATAGTCAGAGAAGGCGCTCACGAAAGGCCCGACACGGATACAGTGGGATTGTAATCAATCTATTGACGCTTCATGCTCTTCCTCCTAACGGTGCTGAGCTCTCTAGCGACAGGGGCCACTCCAATATGGATGCCATGGAGCAGTGGGTCCATCAAGCACTACAATTCCCTGATAGCCATTTATCAGAGCAGCTACTGGAGATTCTGCTGCCCCGCTTTGAGCAGCATGTTCTGACTCTTCAAGCTGGGGGTGAGCAGTGAGTATCCCTATCTCCACCTACTTTCCCGGCTCAAGTTACCTCTTTCACCTTGCAGATTTCCAGAGCCTGAACATCGGTTCTCAGGTTATCATGCAGGGACACGTCCAAACCATCCACCAACAACCTGACGGAAGTCAGGTGGGTATACTTGAGGATAGAACGGCAACAATACCAATTGTCGTCTATCCTCTAACTAGTGACACATGTACCATCAAGCCCTCCACGATTATCAGCATTGCCGGGCGAGTGGAAAAGGACCCTGGACATAAGCAAACAGCAGGTCGAGAAGCTAAACGGATACTGAGTGTTTATCGAGGCATACCCGCATCAGAGTCAGTCTTTGAGAAAAGAAACCCAGTTGATTTCATCCCCAAAAGGCTTTCGACAGACAGTGAAGGCATTCAAAATCTGGGGGCATGGATCGATCTAATTTTCCATCCTATTCTAAATAAGTTTATACGTACTCTGCTCTGGGACCCTGCAATCAGCCACCCTTTTGTTCAGGCTGCAGCCAGTTGGAAGCATCACCATAGTTACCCTGGAGGGCTACTACGTCACTCATTGGAGGTTGCAGACATGATGGCTTCTATGATGCAATCCTCTCGTATAGGGGATCCTCTGTATGAATTAGGACTAGTCGCTGCCCTACTCCATGACTTGGGAAAGATACACCATATGGGGCGGCCATTTACACGCGGACTACTGGACCATCAATCCTTGACGCTGGAGAAGATTGCGCCTCACATGCACATTCTTGACGAAGGATGGCCAGATGGTGCAACAGCATTACGCCACCTACTGATTGGCTATGAGAGTCGATATCGATCGACAATGCTTTTGCTCACAATCTTGAAATCTGCTGATAAAATAAGCGCTGCCTCTGAGGTCGAGCAAACACTTTTTCAACGATCAAAAGCAAACCAGCAATTTGTACGTGCTGAAGGGCCAGGCCCATCATCTGCCTTCTGGCGGCCAAGAATGCTCCACCAGAATCAGGCAATCACTAGTGCAGAAGGGGGCTAGGTAATGGAACGTTCGAAAAAATCCATGAGCCGGAACTGGACCAATGAATGGTTAGAATTTTCTGCAGTCATCATCTTTCTTTTCATAGCTGCTTACGTAATCGATGGACTATTGACTGGCTCATGGGAAATAAAGGACATTGCCAGCCATATCATATTGGCAACTGCAATAGTGGGGCTTGATGGAGCCTTGAGTTATTGGAGTCACAAAAAATAACATCATGGCAAATATAGTGCCCCCCTTAGCAGCTCATGGCACTCCTATGACACAGCCTTTCTTAGGTGTAACCAGCGAATTTTAAAAACAACTCCATTGTTTTCTTAAAAGTTTTTACATTACCGACTAAAATTAGCCTTTACATACATATGATACGTGTGTATTATGCGCTTTTTTAATGCCAACAAAGAAGGGATAGTGATGAAAAGAGAAGAGCTAAACAATGTCAATCTTGAGGCAGCAGCCTCAGAAATTTTTCAAAAGGCTAATGAGCAAATACTTTCGATTGCAAGTTTTTTTAGAAGCAATATTAAACCGCAACTTGCAAGTGAATATGAGTGTAGGTCTCTGAATATCATCTGGAGTTATGCTTCTAGTGCTGATGAATGTATGTTGACCGACGAGGGAGGTAGTCTGCATTATGAAATTGGAGAAGATGTGCTTGAGGTTCGCACCATTTTGAACAAAGGGATTTATGGTGAAGTCCCATTACTATCTGAACACTATAAAGATAGCAATATCGAATATGCATGCAGGGTTGCTATTGCTAGGCTCTCACTGGATGAATGCATGGCCATTTCACCAGAAGACCTCTCTTTTCTTGCCGACCGGGAAAAGATTACTATCCAACAAGCGTGTCAAAGAAAGAAACTGATGTGCTTCAAAGATGGAAGAAATTGGCTCATACCTCCGTTGGAAGCCATGAAATATCTGCAGGAAATTGGATCAAAACCATTCATTTATTACGACATTGATGAATATGAGTATAGATGTAACGAGAAGCATATTGATATGTCGAAGTATATTTAAATTCACAATCATTGTGCCAATACATGATATCTAAGGTCTCAGAAATATTTTTGCATCTTTCCAACTCGATAGAGGTCCAGACTTAAACCTCTCTGGTATACATGCCAAAAATGCTGAATGAGTAATTTTATGATATGAGCGAATACCAGCCACTTTCTGTTTCAACTCATCAACCGGAAAACGAGGATCAGCTATCCAGACTGTAACCCGATCATCATAGCGCCGTATTCCTCTACCCAGCCCTTGTCGAAATTTTCGTAGCGCCTGATTCATCTGGTACTCATACTGAATTTTCTGTAACACCTTCCGACTTCGGCCAGTTGACTGAAAATAAATCTCCTTAGCTAATAAGTAGGGGCTTTCCGGTGGCACAAACGGCAGCTTTGCGATTACAAGATGATCAACCACTCCTGGCAGATCCACCCCCTCCCAAGCGATGGGTGAAATCAAAACAGCATCTTTCTGGCTGATGAATTGTGGCAACAAGGTACCCAACTTCACGCCTCTAATATGAACAATAGGCTTCACCCCACTATCAATACAACGTTGTGCTATGGCTGCGCTATCCTGAAAACTGGTTGTAAGCACCAAAACTCGGCCTGACTGTTTCGCTGTTTGAATCATCTCTACAACATATGCTCTCCACTCAAGATTTTTACCTAGCCCCGCACTACGTTTGATCTGTATCCGTGGGTCGGGGAGATAGTAGATTGCATGGCCAAACTGATCCGGCACCAATGATCCCGACAGGTTGTCATTAAACAGTGCTCTCCCTATGGGCAGACCAATTGACTCTATTAGATGTGATGATCCACCCTGCTTCTGCCTGCTATTTCCACTCAATGTAGCAGAGGTGATCAGGCAGCTGCGTAACCCCTTCCCCTCTTCTGTTCGCCACAATCGTGAGAGAACTCTACCCGTCTCTAATGGCAATAACCGTAGAGTAGGGTATACACCTCGAAAATCAATCACTGCAAGGCGATTGCTCTCATCGAAACCGATATCCTTTCTGACTACTCCGACAAATTCTCGCAGATCATCCAGTAATTCATGGAGCCTCACTTGCACTATGAACTCTACTCCCTCTAAGTGCATTACCTTTAGTGACACCTGATAGAGCGCCTCAAGCCGATCCAAAATGCTGGATTGGTCCATTCCAGAAAGGCGATTTACATTGAGGTACCTGTCCTGCCTGTTACGCACCTTTGTGAGAAGTGCCTCAACCTCAATACACTGCTCTTCCAACAAAACGCCCTGCTCAATTTCACCTGCAAGCTCGATCACCCCATTCAGATCTATCTCGCGAGCATACAACCCCTCTTCCGCTTGGTTTAAACGGTCCCCTTCGTCGATCACCAGGAGTTCAATAGAACGCTCGTTTTCACCTAAATGGTTCAGCCATTGTCGTGTATGTAGAATTAGCATGGCATGGGTCACCAGTAGCAGATCAACCCTACGGCTCGCGGCGACCTCTGCTTGATAACGTTCAACTACCCGACTTGAACAATCCAAAGGAGAGAGACAGACCTCACTAGCCACAACCCCTTTCGGCAAACTGCCGGCTTGCTCCATCCACTCCTGAAGATCACCACACTCAGATTCTTTGACCCACTCCAGAAACGCAAAGAGTATCTGCCGTTCACCAGTAGAAGCTCTCCTTAATGCCCTATTTACAACCTTCTCCGCACGCTCTCCTGACACATAATTCCGCATCCCTTTACGAATTCCATATGTGGGACGATGCCCCGTCAATGCCTCAGCGACAGCCAGCGCTAGCAACAGGTCTCCTCCCTCCTGGACCATCTGATTCTGTAACTGCAGCGTATAGGTTGAGACCAGCGCCCTCCGACCACTCTGAACCATGTACAGTGATAGTGGTATCAGATAGGCAAGGGTTTTACCAATCCCGGTCTCCCCTTCCAGCAAAGTCAGTGATGTCTGCGTTCCAGTTTCACCTGTAATCAGCGTTCTGGTAAACCTATTGGCATAATCAATCTGCAGTGGATTTGGGAAATAGTCTGGGAGCAAGGTGGATAACACGCCACCCTCACAGAAGGCTCGGTCGACTAAAGATAAGAGGCTCTCCATCAACCAAACATGAAGACTTGTTGGCTATCCCGAGTAAATACAATGTAGCAACCCCCCCCATCCGTAAACTAACAAATCTGTTGCTTCAACCATTCGCACACTATAACATCAGCGTATCTCATTTAGAGTTCATTGTGTTTTTAGCCGCTTCTCCGATGAGTTGTGGCCAAATGGTATACAGTACAGATGGGATTGAAGCTCACCTCTTCCCGTAATGGGGTTATCGATGTAACCATGTACCTATTATTGAATAGAACACATTTCCCATAAGGGATTATCGACTTTGACACTCTATTGATGAGAAGCTGCTTCCCACTTATGGGATTATCGAAGTAATGATGTTGGGGTTATTCGTACACTACTCCATTCCCCAACAGGCGGGGATTAAATGGGGCCCCCAGCCCAGACTACACGGCCTAATATCTTCAGCTCTTTGTAGTCACTGACTGACAAAATCTGTTCACTATAGGCATCATTATCCCCTGAAACCCGAATTGTCCCATTCAACAGGAGTTCAATACGGCGTGACACCCAACGTCCTTCCAGCTCAAACAGATAAATACCTGAGTCATCCCACTGTTTACGTGAGATATCCACTACAACTAGATCACCCTTTTTTAATAGCGGCGACATTGCATCATCCGTAATAACCTGACTAACCAGAAAATCTTGATTTTCTGCAAGTACGCCGACCCAATCAAGATTGAGGCCAATCAGGCAACTGCTTATCCCTTCTTCATCGTCAGGCTGATAAGGCAGCGCGGTAAGTACTGCGTCATTAACAGGTTGCTGGTTGCCTACCGCCAGCCATTCGACAGAACAGCCCCCCACTGTAGCCAGCACAGCCAATCGATCCAATGTTGGATAGGTGTCACCATGTATATAGTTACGGATCACGCCTTCTGAGAAACCACTTTTGCGTGCAAAGCTGCGGACACTTTCCTCCCCGATCACCGCCAACAGCCGACTTGAAAAGCCTTCAATTCTACAATTCACCGATAACACCATCAAAACGCCCCAAGCCAAAACATGTTTGAGTGCGCATAATTATGTTATACTATGATTTATATGCGCAGTTTTTCCATATAAAACAACAACAAAGAAACATTCTACTCCATACGGTTCTCAATATGTTGATTTACACCCACTCAATCGAGGCAGTCGACTTCTGGTATCAACACTTCGGCTACAGAATGATTCCGCGAGAACCGCTTGATGACGGTGTCACGCGTACCTGCCTGAGCTGTGGTAGAGAAACTGATACTCCCTTCATGATGGGTAAGAAGAGCGAGAATCGTTACAAGTGCCATGCCTGCTACTCCTATAGCTGTGGAGCACCAAAACTGGGGATCCGTACGCTAACGGGAAGCATTGTTCTGGTACGCCCCAACAACAAAAGCCGTCTAATAACGCGCCCAGTCAGTCAGCCGTATGACTGGGTCATTAATAAAGAAGAGGTTGGAGGAACAATAGTTTGGACTGGGTCTTTTTTGCTTAACCTCCCTCCTCCACCCTACCTATTCGTCCACCTCAATAAAAACCGCGACCTTCAACGACTACGCATTACCCATGGCCCAGACACCCTCTACTACTGTAATGGCGATGCCTTCCCTGTAGACCTTCCCCTGATTCACTCATTGGCTGAAAAATTGTTGCCGGTACGCAGCTCCTGGGCCAGATTACGCCAGCTGTTACTGCAGGAGCAATTTGTGAGCCAGGATCCATTCCAGAAACCTGAGCAGCATCCAGAGCTAACAAAACTAGAAAGCGAGCAGCCTGAAATTGTAGGAATTTTACGAAACTTCCCCCCCGGAAGAGGTCACTGGATGGCATTGAACTGCATATTCAAACAACAACTATTCCAGGAGAAAAACTGTTGAATCACTACCTCTACGAAACCAGCTTTCTCTATCCTAACCACAATCTCTACAAACTCCATCAAGCAATTTGG
>JABIFX010000225.1 GCA_018650445.1 Fidelibacterota bacterium | reverse complement strand
TGGAATTCGTAACCAAGGCCAAACACCTCTGGCGCACCGGTGCATGTGCAGTAGACGCAGATTCTTACTCTGTGAGTTTCAATCAGAAGATCCTGATCATTCGGTCGTGGGCACATCAACTCTCAAAACGTGTTTCTACTCGATTGTTGGTCGGTGCCATGATCAATCATTTCAGCCTGAATCTACTGTCTCATGTACTCGACTTTGAAGACTTGGAGCCTCTAGGGTTGACCAATGGCTACTACTTGCCCGTAGCGACTGAGAAATGCCTGTCATTGGGCATGGTTGGCACTCGTGGAGGCTATGCTGCTATGGTGAGTCACCCTTATTACCTGGATGCTCTCTCCGAGGGGAAACAGTATCGTGTTTCTGCTGTCCATAAGCTAAGCGGTTCCACTTGGTCAACTCGGACGACCCATAAGCAGAAACAATCAACACACATAGTGTATATCAAGGAGGTGAAGTAATGCTTTTCCAAGATCAATTAACCTACGATACCACTGGTCGCCGAGCTGTTGAAACACGTATGCAGTTAATCCATGGTGATGTCACCGTAGTCAAAGCGAAATCCTCGATTGCTGCTTCGATCTTGCAATTGAAGGGGAGGGAACTCTCGCCAGAACAAACCGAGCTTATGTTTGGGTCTATGATTTACTCGGATTGGGGTGGTGAATCGAACATGATTGAGTGCACCTCAGTTTTAGTCGAATTAGAGATCAATCAGGCAAGCTGCTATTTGGTATTCAAGCCTCAAAGCTAGGCTCAGCTTGTCCTCCCAGAAAATACCACCATGCTACCACCTCCCATGACCATCTCCCCACACCAGGGACCATCTCATTGGCGGGGGAGTGATGTTATTCCCTGCGGCCACCGCTTAGGCTACCAGGCGTCCCAGAAGGTTGCGATACTGGATTACAACGGACAATAAAGCACTTTAGGGTGAGTCCCCATCACCCTAGGACTTCCTGACGAGGAAGATAAACATACGCGCCTTTGACTCTGTACCAGACAGGCGAGGTATCCAATCAGATTTGGAAGTTAACCGTCCGAATACTGATTGAATGGAGCTGCTCTCACAGCTCATTAATCAAAACGAATCACATGATCCATTCCTGATGTCTGAGGGGATTTCAGGATAGGGTGCACTGGTTATGTAACTGAATGATCATGTTGTGTATTTTACCCCTGCTGCCCAGACACGGTAGGGGTGAATGGCGAGCCCAACCAGGTTTCTGGTGAGCTGACGCGGGCTCGCTTCCCTTTAAATAATAACCTTAAATACAAACACAGTAAGGCTTTCAGCGAATGGAGGGTTTGACCCTACTACTCCCTGAAACCGAATGAAAGGATTTAATCATGAATCAAGAACTATTAATGCACACAGCAGATGGCAAGTATGCTACGCTGGAAGAACTGCGCGAGATCCCAATACCGCAGGAAACATCGACATATAAACCAGTCAGTCATTATGACTTGGCCACTAATCTTGCTGAAGTGTCAGGTACACTACTTCGAGACTATGAACTCGAGAGGTCTCAGTATGGTCTAGCTCGAGAAGGCGCACAGCTTTTTGGAATTCATACTTATCGCAATGGATCGGACTCGATGGGACTGAGTATAGGTTTCCGCAATAGTTACGACAAGAGTATGAGTGTGGGGATTGCAATTGGAGCATCAGTCTTTGTTTGTGATAATCTCGCATTAACGGGAGAGATTGCAATCGCCAGAAAACATACGTCTAACGTCTGGCAGGATCTTGAAGAGCTAACGATAACCACGATTTATAGGTCCCAAAACAACTTCACTCGTATAGTGGAAGATGCCCAAATCATGCAAGGACAATACTTATCTGACAATGATGCCTACCGCCTTATTGGTCTGTTATATGGTAATGGTATCATTACACCCAGGCAGATACCCATTGTAAAGAAAGAGTGGCTGACACCAAGCCATGACGACTTTACGGACCGGAATACCTGGAGCCTATACAATGCTTGCACCGAGGCACTAAAATCTGCTCCTCCAAATCGAATAATGGAGAAACACATAGCACTTCATAAGCTGTTAAACAGAGGGGAAAATTGATATGGAACTCATTCAAACACCTTTAGATCTACAATCGCTTCAGATCATCGAATCAAACAACGGATTCCTGGTCGGTGGGTCACATGGAGGCGATACCGTAGAGGTCAAGCGAACCGAAGCAGGTCTTTCATGTCAATGTTTCATCGCCAAAGTCAGTCCTGATCATGAGTGTGAACATACCACAGCGATATTGGAGTACTTGGCTCATGTTCCTACTGAGGAAGATCGTCCAAACCTGAGTCAGGCTGATGCGGATTACTATCTATCAAAACTTGCAAAGTTGGATGAAGTGAACGCTGCCAATGAAGATAGTCTCGTTAAGCAAAAAGAGCGTATCGATCTATGGTTCGAGTCCGAAAGCAATAAAATCCAGCGCCGAAAGGACTACTACATCCTTGCACTGGACAACTGGATGCATCTCGCTGGTTACTCAACCAAACGTTTAGTGAACGGTACACTCAAAGTAAGATCACAACAACCTGAGATTACTGTCATAGATGAAGATACTGTTCTGAAAGATGGTCGCTTTACTCGAATTGTTCCAGAGAAGAGGACTGTAGATAAAGCAGCACTACGAAAGCTTATCACAGAGACAGGGGAAGAACCTGAAGGTACCACTGTCAGTATGAGACCCCACAAGTTCAGTTACACACTAAGCAGAAAGGAGGGAACATGAATTTATCAGCCATAAATGATTCGGAGATACTGACCGAGTATATAAAACGCTTCACGATTAAAGCGGGTGAAAGGATTAAGACGTCGAGAGAGGCCGCTGATCATTTCCGAGCATACTTTGCGGAAGCCGCTAAGCGTGAACAGTTTGTTACATGCTTTTTGAATGGACAGCATCGAGTCATTTTAACAGAAACCCTATTTGTCGGGTCGATTACAACTAGTGCAGTTTATCCTCGTGAGGTTGTCCAAAGGATATTAGACACTGGGGCAGCTGCAGTGATGTTTTCTCATAATCATCCATCAGGAGAGATCACACCCTCAAGCAGTGATCGGGCTGTAACCAAGAAGCTACAAACCGCTTTAAAGGCAATCGATGTGGATGTTTTGGACCACCTAATCATAGGTGGAACTGAATACTACTCCTTTTCCGACTCAAATCTAATATAACATCAATAATAACAGGAGGTAATAAT
>JABIFX010000094.1 GCA_018650445.1 Fidelibacterota bacterium | reverse complement strand
TGCCTCAGCCGAATAGCTTTGAATTGTCTCAAAAAACTCTTTTTGGTCATCACTCCATTTTTCTCTGGTGAAGATTTCATCAACGCCAAAGGGTGTGGTTAGAAATGCGCCACCCTTATTCATCTCATTCTCCTTATTTTGTATACAATTCTATTGTCTCAATCCTGAACAGCTATACCATCCAGAATGAGTTCCATATTCAAGTCTACATATTCTTCCAACGAAAAGTCACTTGGTTTGAACAGTGCAAACCAAATCATTCCATGCAGAGAGGTCATGATTGACATGGCT
Organism: Fidelibacterota bacterium; assembly: GCA_018650445.1. Taxonomy (GTDB): domain Bacteria; phylum Fidelibacterota; class UBA8477; order UBA8477; family JABMPR01; genus JABMPR01. Next base: position 10,084 of record JABIFX010000094.1, on the reverse strand, counting down.
ATCATGGCTTCATTGACATCCCTAAATTCCCCATATTCTATTCCACGTTTGATAAGCACTTCAAATTCGTTTAACACGCTGGCGTATAGATGACTGGCCATTTCCTTGATTTCTTTATCACGGTTGGCGAAGGCCCAGATTTCAGGTTCCACTAAAAACCAGTTCGGATTCCTTTTAAATAACTTTGCCGTAAATTTGGCGATGTGTAGTATGATTTCCCTGGATGGTTTTGCACGCATCAGCCCACCACGCTCAATGGGAGAAAATTGATCCATCCAGTGTTCGATCAGAGCAATAAATAAGTCCCGTTTGCTTTGAAAGTGATGATATAGTGCGCCTTTGCTCAAGCCAATCTCTTGAACAATATCGTCCATTCTCGCCTCGGAATAACCTTTCTTAACAAAAATGGTGAGGGCGGCTTCCAATATTTCTATTCGGCGCTCTGAGCTGGGTCTTCTCTCTGTCATATCTGGCCTTAATATTATTTCATTGCATACATACCGACTGGTCGGTATGTAATATAGACCTGTACCATCCTTCTGCAAGCAAGCTTTGAGGATCAAAAGAAATGTCGACTCTGGAGATCAAATGAAAGCTGTCATTTGATTCTCACCATTTTTTTCAATGCAAATCTTCGCCTGAGATTTATATTGTTGCTGTTTAGCAGTTATTCATTTTTTGCACTTAAATAATAAGGGGAAATTGCAATGCGAAAAGGTGTTCTATTTAGCGTCACGAGTTTAATGATATTGGTTTTGATTCAGTGTGGTGGAAAAACAGATGGTCAACCACCTGAAGACTTGACGTACCAGCAAGAAATACTCGCCAAAGTAAAACCAATGTTCGCTGCGGTTCCTGATTTGATGCCAGGCTCTGAAAATGACACTGAAGCCCGGATCAAACTTGGAGAAAAGCTATATTTTGAAACTGCTCTATCCAATACGGGAGACATGTCCTGTAATACCTGTCATGATATTGCTAAGGCCGGTGTAGACAACAAACCCACTTCGGAAGGCACCAATGGGATTCCTGGACCAAGAAACTCCCCTACCGTATTTAATGCTGGATTCCATTTTGTTCAATTCTGGGATGGTCGAGCTGCAGATCTCAATGAGCAAGCCGGCGGACCTATTCTGAATCCTGCCGAAATGGCCATCCCTGATTCAGCAGCGGCCGTGGCAAAGATCAAAGCCATCCCTGAATACGAGACTTTGTTTACAGATGCCTTTGGTGAAAATAGCATCGACTTTGAGAATATCACAGAAGCCATGGCCGCATTTGAACGGACGTTGGTAACTCATGATCGCTTTGACTCATTTTTGAATGGCGACCTAAAGGAAATCACGAAAGCAGAAGTTGAGGGCCTTGATCTCTTTCTTGGTAAAGCATGTGTAACTTGCCATATGGGTTCCATGCTGGGAGCAAACATGTATCAGAAAAACGGGTTGATTAAACCCTATAAGGATCTTACAGACGAAGGTCGCTTCGAGGTAACAGGTTTGGAGCAGGACAAATTCATGTTTAAAGTACCTACATTAAGAAATATTGACCTTACCGGTCCGTACTTTCATGATGGTGCCGTAGAAAGTCTTGAAAAAACTATAATAATGATGGGTGATATGCAGCTCATGCAGACGATTTCTGACGAAGAAGCTGGAAAAATTGCTGCCTTCCTGAAAACCATGAATGGAAAGCGTTTTACACAAAGCTAGGATTCTGATTAACCTTGCGAAGGTTTTAAAACCTTCGCAAGGATTTGTTAAATATTGATGTAGAAAGTCAGGATTGAAGCACTCAAGTCCCCACCTAGCAATCCTGTGATAATTACGAGCAACGCAACTACTGTACTCACTAACGGAAAGACCCAGCCTCTCATGGCCCAGTCCTTCTTCTCGAGAACTGCAAAAGCGCGTCCAACAGCTGCCAGAATAATCAGCCATACCATAGCATTCCCCACAGAAATATGTTTATCAAAAGCCTCCATCACACCTTGATGGAGAGATTGCTGATTTACGACCATAGTTTCAGCCATATTACCGCTGATGGCCGCGAAGATGGCAGAAACACCGGCCATTAATTGCAGGAGAAAGGCGGTCTGTGTATGTTGCTGCTGACGTCTCGATGCACCATATATATCGAAGGCAACAGCCACCACCAGAATGGCTATGGGGAAGTGGACAAAAAAGGGATGTAATTCGGCCATGCTGCTAATAGAGATTCTGCTTACGAGACTGTAGCACTGATTTGTCAGAATCTGCTTGAATGAAAACCATCAAGTTCATTGGACCCGCTGTTCCGTAATTATCCGGTTTTTTTAAACTGTGCTGGATCATTTTAAAACCATTAATGCCACCCAAAGAGATGGAAGTCATATCCCGCATGACATCCATATGTAGATCCTCACCGTTCGGTCCAGCATACTCAATACTGTCCTCCAGAACCAGGGACCACACAGTTAGGTCAGACAAGGATAAGGTAAAGCTGTTCAATTCAAATTCAAGGTGGAGGCTATCAACCGTTTCAAGCACATCCACGGGACCAATATAGATAGGTGCCACTTCCTGGGAGGCATTGAAAACCCGCCCTGACCAGTCATCCTCATCTAATGAATTAATCAAAGTTCCCTCAAGTACAAAGCCAGGAGCAGCAATGATATTGTAATAGGCTCGCCTGTTTTCTACCTCGCCTGGATTATAGAGGTTCATTGGATCGAAGAGATCAGTCCAGTTTACATGATATCTGACCAGTGTGAATTCATTACTGTATTCTGCAGCTATATTGTCAAGATAATGATTGGCCTCAGGACAATTTACGCAGCCCGTATTTGTAAACAGTTCTGCCAGGACCACCTTGTGAATCGATACAGAAATCTCATAGTACAAGGAAACCATTAGGCTACCATTCGCATCATAACAATTTATTTGAAGGGCGGTTGGTCCAGGGTACTCGCCAGTTAAAATAAATTCTGTGTTTTCTCCCACAACAGGTTCAATCCTGATCCGATCAAATGGGCTGAAATCTCCAGATATCATTGCTATTGAATCGAGGGCGTCCATTTGCTCATTTGACAGATAGTTTGATAGATCCAGGATTTGGGATTCACCTACATTGATAAATAAGGGAATAGATTCGCTCACATTAAGCCGGATGACATACATAGCTGAAGCAGCTTCCATGGTTGATTCTCTTGGAGCCTTGTAGGTAAAGGAGAGATTTATGCTACCAACGCCAGTTCCAACAATTGTGATCATGTTTCCAGAATCAACCTGTAATGCTTCGATGACCTCAGCTACAACTGAATTTTGACCAGCGATCTCTGAAAAATCAGTCCCAAAGATATTCAGGGTTATTGTGTCCTCTATGGCAAGGTTAATCGTTCTGGATGTCGATATTTGAATGACTTCAATCTCATTGGGTTTCCACTCACAGGATGAGATGAAAATGAGGATCAGAACCATAACTGCAGGTTTCATTATAGTCTCCACTCCAATGCAAACCGAAAGCCTTCAAAGGGATTCAGGACCCGGCAGACTCCACCAGTACAGCGAACACCACCCTTTTCTTTTCCATAGGAAGCCCTCAACCACATTCCGTCTCTTGGTTTAACAGAGACCTCACCACTCACCCAGTGTTGGATTTCGGCACCATTCGTCAACAGACCTGGATCATTACTTGTATCCCAGATGATGGCAGCTGAATAGTTATGTTCATAATCAGCACTGGCGATAAAATGCCCACTCTGGAAGTTGTGACCCTCCAGAACATCCCCAGAATACAATTCACCATAGACCTTGGTATTCTGTAGTTCAACAACAGTGGATAAAACCAGATTTTCATTAGGGTGCCAGGACAGGTAAGCCGGAACAAACGTATAGTGCTCCATAATCTCAGCCGCAGATTGTCCACTGAGAACCGATCTGGTATAGGCTATCAACAATCTCTGATAAAAACTCGAACCAGAATATTCAAACTCCGCATAATACTCCTGCCAGGGATTCCGGTCGAAATCCTGTGTTGGTAGGATTCCAGGATCTCCATCTGGTGAGGACTGTGAAGTCTGTGCACCATTGATGACCATTGACCATGAATCTGAAAGTGTTTTTCTCAATTCCAGATTCCAGCCCAATTCATCGCCGTAATCGACGGGATGTGTCACATTCCCCAATAAACTAATATCATGTTCTCTGATCCCAGTAGGCCCCATTTGCCAGGGCAGTGGTTTGGTGGCCAGAAGCATGGGGTTGCGCTTCTGCGATGAGGTTTCAGGTCCATTGAGATAGCGTTTATACTCAAATAGAGTCGTAAACCATTCCGGGAACCAATTCAGCTGCAGATTGAAGGCTTGGCCTTCCTGATTATAATTTAGATCAGTGCTGATTAGACTTTGTCCATGCTCTAATTGTTGGATACTCTGGCTGGCTACTGGGTAATCAAAAGCTTTCCAGGTCTTGTTGTACTCAAGATACAAGTCCCAATTCTCCCCATAAATAGACTGCCCCCATCCAGCTTGAATGGCGTTCATTTTTTGAGTCACAGTGTCTGTAACGATGGCACCAATATCTGCATCTAATTCCTGCCATACGAAATCAGATTGCATCCGGCTGGCTATCAGATATGGAATTAAGGACCACATACCACTTTCACTATTCATGGTTGCTTCCGCTCCTACCAGTTCATAGGCAGCCTCTCCATCTGGTTCGCGGAGATCAGAGCTGGGAGAATAAAAACGATATTGGTTTTTAAATCCAGCCAGGAGATCAATTTCATGATTTTCAAGAAATACTGATGAGAATCGTAGTCCCATTATTTCATTGTCAAAATCAATGGCCTGGTTTTCATCAAGATTGAGGGCCAAACCTCTACCAAAAACGGCTGAAATATCACCTATTTCCAGAGAGCGTGCATTTCCAATATAGCTAAGGAAAAAGCGATCGATACCCTGGTACTTGAAACCATATTCAGGAGGTTGACTTGATTCTACAGATAAATCCAGATACCAATGTCCAACCTCAATGGACCCACTTATAAAATTCTCAAGATAATTATAATCGATCCCACCTTGTTCACCGCGGCCCATATTGGACTTTAGACCAATATTCCAGGACACACCCTCAGCTAATAGAACAAGCGGGATAGTGAGGAGAATGAGTGCTCTGAACAAGAAGAACAAAAGGGATGAATCAGTTCTTTTTTGGAGGAGTTAAAGCTTTTTTGATTTCAAGTTCCATCTGGGCTTCATCACCAGGAAGATAACCGGTATGCTCCCAGAGAATTTTCCCATCGGCGTTTATCAGAAGCGAGAAAGGCATGGCTGTTGTGTTGAAATTCTTGTACAATTTTTGTTCAGTGTCTAGGAGAATGGTGTAGTTGAGTTTTTGTGACTTAACCATGGACTTAACACGACCCACTGTACGAGAATCATCTATCGAAATACCTATAACCTGCACATTTTGATCAGAATAGGTTTTGTTAATACGATTCAAATGTTTCATCTCTTTGCGGCAGGGGACACAATAAGTCGCCCAAAAATTTATTAATGTGACCTTACCCTTAACCAGCTTACCTAGACTCTGCGTCTTATTTTTCATATTCTTAAGATTGACCTGAGGTAAGTTTTTCTCCTGAGCAAATGAAAGTGCAACAATCAATAGGATGGGTAGTAATCTGATCATTTGATCACACTCACTTGTCTGGAGACCGTCTCTCCTGCACCAGTCGAGCTAAGGATATAATTGCCTGATGGCAATCCCTGCAAATTCCATTGGAGATGATTCTTGCCAGAAGTTAATTGATAATTTCTGGTCATAACTTCTCGTCCATCAAGAGAATAGAGCACAATTTCGTACTCCCCAGCATGAAGAAGATTGAGATCAAAATTGACTGAGGCATTGGTTGGATTCGGATAAACGGGGGAAAGTTTAAAAGATTCTGGTCTCTCGAAAAACCCATCTACGGATACTGTCACAACTTCCATAGTGATATTGACCGAGTCAACTTCCATGGTTGTGGAGTCTACGGCAAAAATTGTCCAACGACCTATTCCCACGGCTTCGTGTGTGAATGTGTCGAGAGAGAAATCAGCCGTGTCAGTTTCGGCCAAATCAAATGTAAAGGTACTAATAAAGGGTGGTAAGCAGGCAATACCCACACAAAACGAATTAGTCCATGTAGAAGGTATTTCATGAGTAACTCTAGTGACAGTGATCTGTTGAGATGCCGTTGTGAGGCTGATTATCTCGCCATGCAGAGCGATTAAAGTGTCACTACCTACGTAAGCACTATCAGATTGCACAAATTCAAAATTATTGATTTGTCCAAACACAGTAGCTACCAGGCCCAGGGCCAGAGCAATTATTTTAAACAATTTGTGCGTTTTCCTGATCATCTGTCTTGGCATCCTTCTTTTTGGCTGGCCACATAAATACAAGACCCATCAAGGCTCCATAGGAAGTACTAATGTACGGATTCGACGTGATCGCACAACTACCAGAAGCGCAGCCAATATAATAGTAATACAGGTATCCGAAGATAGCTCCAACTGCCAAACCTGATAACATTTTAATGTATCTTTTATTCATCATTGAATTCTTTCTTTATGAAACATGCCCTTTTCCATATACGAGGCATTAAAACCAGCCAATCTTAATATACGAGCAGCTTGTCTGGAACGATTGCCCGTGGGGCACAAAACCAGCATGGGTTGATCTTTATATTTGTTTAACTCCATACACCGATCCTCCAGTGAAAGCAGGGGCATCTGAATGGTATTTGACCAGAGTGCCGGTTGAGCAGCAACTTCAGATTCCGTGCGAACATCAATCAATATATAATTGCTGGAGTCAGAATACTGTCGGTTAAACGACTCGTAGCTCATGGCCGGAATATCGTAGTGGTCGCCATAAATACCTTCCACACCCATGTAAATGGTGCCGCCAGTTCCCAGCAGAATCAGGGAGTAAGCAATGAGGCGATGGATCATACTGTGTTATGTATTTCGATGGTTGCCGTAATTTCAGCAGTGGATGCCAACATGGCACTTACAGAACAGTAGCTATCCTTGGAAAGCTTAACAGCTTTTTCCAACTTCTTTAAAGGAAGATTCTTCCCATAGAAATGATAGGTCATGTTAATTTTAGTATATACTTTTGGATGATTATCCGCCCGCTCTGAATCAATATCTATTTCAATATTTTCCACGGGGACTCTCATTTTCTTTAGAATGACTTCTACATCAATGGCGGTACAGCCTCCAAGACCAAACAGAACCATTTCCATCGGTCGGCTAGCCCCATTCAATCCACCAACTTTTTCAGCTCCATCCATCATAACCAAATGTCCAGATTGACCTCTGGCTGCAAAGCTGACACCTTTGAGTTGTTGTATCTTTATTTCCGACATTTTTATATCCCCACATAATTATTTTTTAACACAGCTTATAATATGGGTCAGCTGTGTTGGATTAACAAATTCGTTCCATATTCCAAGCAAGAATGCAACTGACAACGACTTTACTTGATCAGTAATTTATTCATGCGATCCACAATCTCATTTATGTTGGTAATACCCTTTTCAGCAGCCTGTGCCTCCAGAGTTCCCCATACAGGCTCTCCGCATGCCAGACAGACGATTCCTTCGACCTTGAGCGGACCGATTAACTTGGGATATTCCTGGACTAGATCTTCAATAAGCATTTCTTTATTTATCATTTCCCTATCCCATCATGTTTTTAACAGCAGAACTCACCAACTTAATAAACTACTTATTAGCCACATTCGCAGCGACATGAATGGGATCATAAACAGGTGCTACTGGAGGCGCATATGTGAGATCAAGCATGGCCACATCTTCAACTGTAAACTTTGCCGTGATTGCAGTTGCCAGAACATCCAGTCGTTTGGCTACATCTGCCTTGCCTATCATTTGCGCCCCCAGGAGTCGTCTGGAACTCTTTTCGACAACAATCTTCACAGTTAAAGGTTTTGAACCGGGATAATAATGAGCCCGGCTTTCACTTACGATGGTGGTCGTTTGAAAACCAAAATTGTCAATTCGTTCAGCCTGTTTCTCAGTAAGTCCAGTCCGAGCAATAGTGTAGTCGAATACTTTTGCAACTGAGGTCCCTAGAATACCAGGAAATCTGGTATCCAAACCAGCCATATTTTCTCCGGCAATACGACCTCCCTTGTTCGCAGAAGTAGCCATAGGAATCCATTTACTTTCTCCGAGCACCAGATGGTTATGCTCAACGCAATCACCTCCGGCATAAATATTTTCTATGCTGGTCTGCATATGTTCATCAACCAGGATGGCACCACTTTTACCTACTTCAATTCCAGCTTCAATTGCCAGTTCTGAGTTTGGTCTGACACCAGTAGAAACAAGGACCATATCTGTTTTAATCAAACCAGCCGAGGTCTGAACCTGCAGTCCATTATTTAATCTTTCAATTGTATTTACTTTGGTTTTCAGTTGGAGATCAACGCCATTCTCGATGACATGCTCAGTTAATTTTTCCAGCAGGTCTTTATCCATTGAAGGTGCAACCTGATCTCCTCTGACCACCATGGTCACATCGATCTTGAGATGTCTATAGGCTTCTGCCATTTCCAGCCCAATGTGGCCACCCCCGATAATGGTCGCATGATTTACTTCATGGTCTGCTATATAATTTTTGATCCGGTGGCCATCTGCCAAGCTCCGGAGCGTAAAAACTGCTTCACATTCAACACCAGGGATGGGCGGTACAACTGCGCGTGCGCCAGTTGCAATCAGGAGTGCATCATAGGTTTCCACAAAATCTTCACCTGTACTCAAATCGTGAACTACAATGGTTTTACTCGAAGCATCAATTTTTGTGACTTCATGTCCAATGCGAACATCGATGTCTCTTTTTTCACGAGCTATCTCAGGAGTAAGGACTTGTAATTTTCCACCATCCTCAATGACTCCGCTGATCCAATATGGTATTCCACACGCTGCAAAGCTGATATGTTGTCCCTTCTCAAAGACCACAAGTTCCGATTCAGGCTGCATGCGTCTAATTTTGCTGGCAGCACTCATTCCAGCTGCATCGCCACCGATAATCACATATTTTTTACTCATAAGTCCCCTCTCAGGATAGCATTTGCAAACATATCCTTGGAGTGTGGTATCAGAACGAAGTGACAAACTATTTTGGGATGGTTGATATCCTGGTAAGCGGGACAAAAAAAGGGAGCATTCCGCTCCCTTTTCGATTCAATTGTAACTCGTAATTAGTTGAGTTTGGCCAGAATATCACTCCGATTAAGGATGAGATAGTCAGTACCATCATATGCGAGTTCATCACCTGCATATTTTCCATAGAGGATAACATCACCCTCTTTGATCAACTCCTGTAATTCTTCATCATTACCCACAGCTGCAACACTACCACGACGTGGTTTTTCCTTGGCTGTATCTGGAATAATAATACCTGAGGCAGTAGTTTCTTCCTCACCGGCTGGTACAACTAACACACGATCATCTAAAGGTTGAATTTTCATTTCATTCTCCTATAAACCTAATAAGCTATTGATTTTATTTCTATCAAAGCCAACGACGGGACGATTATTAATCCACAGCTGTGGAACGCCCTGTTGACCTGTTTTTCTTAACATATCTTGAGCAGCTTTTTGATTTCTGCTAACATCGATCTCTTTAAACTTAACCCCGTTCTCTCTCAAATAACGCTTTGCGGTGGTACAATGTGAACAAGTTGGCGTGGTAAACATAATTACTTTTTTAGTTTGCGCTGTCATTGTCGCCATTTGCTATACATCTTTCTTCAATTGATCTAGATCTAATACTTTGAAAAGGCGTTCTGATACAGACTCAGGAAGCTCACATTCATCTTCCACAACCTTATACAGCTTGATTGAACGTTGCATAGTATCATAGTAGATTTTGCACTCAGGACATTCCTCCATGAGCAGACCTACTTCCTGACATAACTCAGAGCCAATATCTGCACCGAAATCCAGACAGATTTTCTTTTGCAGCTCTACATCATGTTTCGGTTTCATTATACCAACCAACCTTCACGTTTTAAAAAGGTACTCATCCG
>JABIFX010000220.1 GCA_018650445.1 Fidelibacterota bacterium | reverse complement strand
TTGGAGTAATTTAAGCTTGCTTCCCCTTGTGATTCGGGGAAAGTTGAGCCTGGTCGGATCCCCAATTGATCTGATGGACAAAGGATGGGATATTAAACGTGGTATTTTCAGTCTTGAATCCGTGCGAGGGGGATCTCAGCTCAGTGAAGATGAGAGGTATTCTTTATTGAACTATTATCTTCACAACCATTCAGTCCTCCTTGATTTTGAAATCATTATTAAAGCCTTCTTAGGAAAGTAATATGAGCAAAACAGTATTAGAGTTCGAAAAACCAATTCATGATCTAGAACAAAAGATCATTGAAATGGAGATCATGTCCGGTGATTCCGATGTGGATATGAAGAAGGAGATTAAAAAGCTTCGCAAAAAACTTGTCGAGCAATCTATCAAAATCACTAAAAACCTCTCTCGATGGCAGCGGGTAGAGCTTGCCCGACATGCCGATCGTCCCCACGCGCTGGATCTCATCGATCTCATGTGTGACTCCTGGGTAGAACTGCATGGAGACCGCCTTTTCGGTGATGATAAGGCTATTGTAAGTGGTATCGCCCGGATAGGTGAGCAACGCATGGTGATAATAGGTCAGCAAAAGGGACGCTCCACAAAGGATAATCTCTATCGCAATTTCGGCATGCCATACCCTGAAGGCTATCGTAAGGCTCTACGTCATATGAAATTGGCGGAGAAATACAGAATACCAGTGGTCACTCTTGTTGACACTATTGGTGCCTATCCAGGTCTGGAAGCAGAAGAACGTGGTCAAGCCGAGGCCATTGCCAGAAATCTTTTTGAAATGAGTCACTTATCCGTCCCAATCATCGTGATTGTGATAGGTGAGGGAGCCTCCGGTGGTGCATTAGGTATCGGTGTAGGTGACAGACTCATCATGCTGGAGAATACCTGGTATTCGGTTATTTCTCCTGAAGGATGTGCATCGATTCTTTATAGAGATGCTACTCAAAAGAAAAAAGCTGCTGAGGCCATGCGTGTTACTGCGAAAGATCTATTAGAGATGGGAATAGCCGATAGAATCATTGATGAACCTCTGGGTGGGGCCCACCGCGACTATAAGGGTACTGCTAAGATACTGAAAGAGGTTATTCTTGAAGAACTCGATGCTATATCTGGAACCTCAGTTGAAGAGATGATTGAGAAAAGAATTCACAAAATAGAGAATATGGGTGCCTGGGAAGGCGAATGATCCGCTACGATTACCATTTCAAAGTTCGATATAAAGATATTGACCAAATGGGGGTCATGTACTACTCCAGATACTATGAATATTTTGAAGCCGCTCGGACTGACATGATGCGAGATTTAGGGCTAACGTATAAAGCACTAGAAGCAGAAGGCATTATGATGCCAGTGGTTCACAGTGAATCAGATTATTTTGGCGGGCCGGGTTTTGATGACCATCTGACATGTATTACTGAAGTCAATGAATGGCCCAAGGGGAAAATGGAGATTCTTTACACTCTGGTTCATGATAATGATCCAGAAAAAGTCTTAAATCGTGGTAAAACAATACACGCGTTTGTTAAAATGAACGGAAAACCTACAAGGATGCCAGAATCATTAAAGCAGGTCCTTGCAGAAAAATGGAAATCAGAACAATGAGCAACGAGTTAATCTTTTTTATTCAGACAATTATTGGCCTGACCATGGTTCTTTTTGCATTTCGGATGGGGAAAAACTGGCTATATGCACTTATAGCCATCAATTATGTCCTGGCCAATATCTTTGTAACAAAAACTATAACACTTTTTGGATTCGAGGCGACTGGTGGAAATGTATTATATGGTGCCATATTCCTCAGTACTGACATTCTTTCTGAATACTATGGTAAAGCCGCTGCTCGGAAGGGTGTATTTATAGGGTTAGGGGCAACCTTGTTTTACCTCGTCATGTCCCAATTAATGATCTCATATGAAGCAAGTCCCAATGATTGGGGTGCATCTGCTGGTATGGATACCATATTCAGCTTTGCTCCTGGTATCGTTCTGGCAAGTGTGATAGCCTATCTGGTGTCCCAGCTTCATGATGTCTGGGCATTTCATTTCTGGAAGGCCAAATTCGAAGGAAAACTACTCTGGGTAAGGAATAATTTATCTACAGCTTCCAGCCAATTAATTGATTCAATAACCTTCGCAATTCTTGCCTTTGCAGTTTTTCCAAGACTATTCCTTGATCCAGGTAGCGTGCTACCCATGTCTGTTGTATGGGAGATTGTTCTGACAACCTATATTCTCAAACTTCTTGTGGCATTTATTGATACCCCATTTATCTATTTCAGTCAAAGATTTGGACCAAAACACGAATTGAAATAGGGGAGTCTCACTTTTCATTTGTCCTCAGATTGGGTTGGTTTATATTTGCGCGCTTTTTCAATACGGAGACGTGGCCGAGTGGCTTAAGGCGGCGGCTTGCTAAGCCGTTGTACGTTTAGGCGTACCGTAGGTTCGAATCCTACCGTCTCCGCATTATTTCCCAGGTTTTGGGTGTAATAGAGAAGCAATACTACACTGGAGGTGTAGGCTAATTGGTAAGTCAGCGGTTTTGAAAACCGCCGTCCGTAAGGACTTGGGAGTTCGAGTCTCTCCACCTCCGCAATCCATGTCATATTTTACATATATTCTTCAGAGTGAGAAGGATGGTCGATACTACATTGGATCTACTTCTGACTTGGATCGTAGACTGCAAGAGCATAACTCTGGCAAGACTATGTCTCTAAAATATAGAAGGCCACTAGTTTTGATTTACTTCGAGGAGTATGAAACCAGGGAACTGGCGAAGAATCGTGAAAAACTGATAAAAGCTTACAAAGGTGGTAATTCTTTCAAGGAACTGTTGGACGGGAGTTCGTCCCGCTGAGCGGGATTCGCTTCTCTCAGTCTCTGTACCCCGCTAAGCGGGGCCACCTCCGCATCATAACATACTTTCTTAAACACCCGAATTAATTCGGGTGTTTTTGTATAGCACGAAAAATATTGTTATTAAAGTGGCCAGATAATTGGTATGAGTATTACGCCAATGATCCCCAGAATGATATGCAGGGGAATACCGGCACGCATAAAATCCATATAGCGATATCCACCAGGTGAAAATACCATAGTATTGGTCTGATACCCATTTGGTGTCATAAAAGATAGTGAGGCAGCAAACATAATGGTCATGATGAAGGGCATGGGATCCAGTCCCAGAATACCAGCAGACTTAATGGCCAGGGGTGTCATAATGATTGCTGTTGCAGTGTGAGAAAGAAAGGAAGTCATAAGCATGGTTATGAAGAATAGAATTCCGATAAGTCCAACGTGGCCAAATTGACTGCTTGCTGTAGTAATGATCCCACCAATTCTCTCTGATAGATGAATGGTTTCCATGGCATCACCTAGAGGAATAAGAGCAGCAATTAGAAAAATAACAGTCCAGTTTATGGATTTGTAGGCTTCCTGAGCCGGTACAATCCCTGTTGCCATCACCAGTATGGCTCCCAGGAGTGATGCCTCCATAATAGATAAGACATTAAGAGCGGCTACTCCCACGACAATGGGGATAATAGCCACAGCTAGCCACCAAAATTTTATTTTGTGAAGTTTTGTGTCCAATTCTTCCAGAATGATAAAATTCGGATCTGTATTCAAGGCAGCCATACGTGTTCTTGAGCCAAAGATTAGCAAGGTGTCAAAATGTTTTAATTTGACATGGGCTACTTTTGTGCGCATGAGTTCACGATAACGGCGTAGAGCGAGAACAAACAAACCATAGCGACGTCGGAAGTCCACCTCCATGAGGGATGATCCTGCCAGACTTGAATTGGGAGAGATCATGGCTTCCATGAGGATATTTTCATTATCGGCCAATTCATTGTCATTCATCTTGATATCTGTAAGGAGCAGCACTTTTTGATCTGCGCGAAATGCTTGAAGTTTGTCAACAGAACACTGAACCAGCAGAATATCATCTTCCTTGAGAACGATGTTTCGCATATTCGTTGTTATTGGATTTCCGTGACGGATGATTTCCAGAACAGTCAACTCATAAGTCTGTCCTAGATTCAAATCCATAAACTTGCGACCGTTCAGAGGCGATACTGCAGGGATGGCCACTTCAGTTAGATAGGTTCCGAGGTGATATTTTTTTGTTAGGCCAGAAACAGGTACGCGTGAAGGTAAAATCCATTTCTGAGCAGCCAGAATATATACCAGTGTAGCTGCCACGAGGATGACACCTAATTTACTCAGTTCAAACACTCCAATATGAAATCCAGCCTGGAAGGCAATATCATTGACAATCAAATTGGTAGATGTTCCGATAACTGTACAAGTCCCACCGACAATAGCAGCAAAAGAGAGGGGTATCATTATTTTTGATGCGCTAATCTTTAAACGGTGCGATAAATCTGTTGCTACCGGGATAAGGATAGCCACAGTAGCAGTATTATTTATAAAAGCCGAAAATATGCTCACCGATATCAAGAACAGAGTGGTTACCAACCAATTCCTGCCACGTCCATTGTTTTCCAGCCAGATCGTAAACACACGGATAAATCCTGTTTTCGTAAATGCATGACTCAAAACGAACATTGCACCAATTGTGATAACTGCTTTATTTGAAAAACCACTGATAGCTTGATGTTTATCAATGAGACCCGAGAGCAATAAGGCGGCCAGCACCAATAGCGAAGTGACCTCGATGGGAAACCATTCACGGATAAAGGCGATTATGGAAAGGATGAGTATCGCGAAGAAGATGATCGACTGCGTGTCTGGCATAGGTAGCATTTTAGGGCTTGTTGGTGTGAATGCAAATGGAAGGTTTTAGCAAAAAGAAAATAAAAACTCCCGCTCTTGGGTGTTGATTCTCTGTCATATATGTATATTTTACGTCATTATGGCAGAATTTAAACTAAAAACTGAATATTCACCAAGTGGTGATCAACCTGAAGCAATTGAAGAACTCGTAAGTGGTTTAAAGTCAGGTACTCCCTTTCAAACCTTGCTCGGCGTGACGGGTAGTGGCAAGACATATACCGTAGCTAACGTCATTCAAGCCGTCCAAAAGCCCACTCTCATCGTGTCTCACAATAAAACGTTGGCAGCCCAATTATATGGAGAGTTCAAATCCTTCTTTCCTGAAAATTCGGTTGAGTATTTCATTTCATATTATGACTACTATCAACCTGAAGCGTATCTCCCTGTGACGGATACATTTATCGAAAAAGACATGTCGATGAATGAAGAGATTGACAAATTGCGATTAAAAGCCACGAGCGCCTTGCTCTCTCGTAAGGATGTGATTGTTGTGGCTTCCGTTTCCTGCATTTATGGTTTAGGGGATCCCCAGGAATACAAAAAATCACTGGTTATTATCAACAAGGGTCAGAGCTACAATCAACGAGACATCATGCGCAAATTGGTTGATATTTACTATGAACGCAATGACATCAATTTTATACGGGGAAAATTCAGGGTACGCGGTGATGTACTCGAGATTTTTCCAGCGTACAACGAAAACGCTATTCGTATTGAGTTCTGGGGTAATCAGGTTACCGATATCATGACCGTTGATCCCCTTACTGGTGAGGTTCTTACTGAGGATGATGTATGCGTGGTCTATCCAGCCAGGCATTTTGTCACTTCGGACGAGCACATCGCCAAGGCTTTGGGTCACATTGAAGGGGAACTCAAGGAGCAAGTCCAGGAGTTTCGCATCAATAACCAATTGCTCGAAGCACAGCGCATTGAACAACGCACGAAGTTTGACATGGAAATGCTAAGAGAAGTTGGTCATTGTTCAGGTATTGAGAATTATAGCCGACATCTCACAGGTCGACAACCTGGTGAAAGACCCTTTACCTTATTAGACTTTTTTCCTGATGATTTCCTCATGATTATTGATGAATCGCATGTGACATTGCCTCAATTCCGGGGGATGTACAATGGGGATTATTCACGTAAACGGAACTTGGTGGACTATGGTTTTCGTCTGCCATCAGCACTTGATAACCGACCTCTCAAACTTCCTGAATTTGAACAATCAATGAATCAGGTCATTTTTACAACCGCTACACCAGCTGATTATGAATTAGAAAAATCCGATGGAGTGGTAATCGAACAGGTCATACGTCCCACTGGTTTACTGGACCCGGTGATCGATTTACGATCCAGTGAGGGGCAGATTGATGATCTCATGGAAGAAATCAATAAACGGATTGAAAATAAAGAGCGTGTTCTGGTTGTAACACTCACAAAACGTATGTCCGAAGACTTGACCGACTACCTCACAAATTACAACCTACGTGTGCGTTATCTTCACTCTGAGATTGATAGTATTAAGCGTATCTCTATACTCAGAGATTTACGTCTGGGTGAATTTGATGTCCTGGTTGGTATCAATCTCTTGAGAGAGGGTTTGGATCTGCCTGAAGTATCCCTCGTAGCCATTATAGATGCTGATAAAGAAGGTTTTCTACGGAGTAAGACCTCATTGATGCAAATAGCTGGCCGTGCAGCCCGCCATGCCAGTGGAAAAGTCATCCTTTACGCTGACAAAGTGACTGCCAGTATGCAGTATTTGATTGATACGACACAACAACGCCGCGAAAGACAAGTGGAATACAATAAAGAACATGGAATCGTACCTGTCACCATTTACAAAACTCCAGAAGAAATTATGGGAATTACCAGTGTTGCAGATGCGATGCACAGCAAGGAAGAGGCAATCAAGGAAAGCCTCAAGAAGTATGACACTGACTATGTTACTGGTGAACTCCTTGATACGATGAGACAGGATATGCTTAGAGCTGCTGAAGGGTTGGATTTTGAAAAAGCAGCCATGATCAGGGATGAGATCAAAAAGGTCGAAAATGAGATGAAACGATAAAAGTATGAGTAGCTCTATGTATTTTGAAGATAATCGTACTGTCACTTTACAGAGAAAATTTGGAATCCTGGGACAATCTGCCGGGGTCCAATCCATGCTGGAAACCATTGAGCAGGTAGCACCAACTGACATTTCAGTCTTGATTGCTGGTGAAAGTGGGTCCGGTAAGGAACTGGTAGCCTCTGCGCTTCACAAGCATTCCAGAAGATCGCATAAGCCATTTGTAATCGTAAATTGTGGCGCCATTCCAGCCGGTATTATCGAAAGTGAATTATTTGGACACAAGAAAGGTGCCTTCACAGGTGCTGGAAGTGATAGAAAGGGATATTTTCAGGCTGCGGATGGTGGTACCATTTTTCTGGATGAAATTGGCGAAACGCCTCTTGAGACCCAGGTAAAATTATTACGAGTCCTCGAGCAGGGAGAATTTTTACCAGTCGGTTCATCATCCTCCATGAAAGTCGATGTGCGCATTGTGGCAGCCTCGAACAGAAATTTGGAAAAAGAAGTCGATACAGGTTCATTTAGGAAAGATTTATTTTACCGTCTTAAAGCTATTACGATTACCGTACCATCCCTAAGAGATAGACGTGATGATATTCCTGTACTGGCCAATAAATTTGCCAATGATTGTGCCATTCGGAATCAAATTCTGTTCAAGGGGTTTTCAGAAGGCGCTTTGAAGGTCATGAGCCAGCATCGCTGGCCGGGTAACATTCGTGAATTAAAGAACTTTATTGAAAGTATGGTCATTCTAGAAAAGGGTGGTGTTATTAAAACCGAAGTGATTTATCGGTATTTGAATGCTGAATCTAGTCCTACTGAACTCAATCCATTACTTCCGGTTAAACTGGATCGTAATGTTGATCAAGCAGAACGAGAGCTCATTCTTCAACAGCTCTTCATGCTTAGACGTGAAATCGCAGAGATGAAGGGTCTGATTGATCAAAATTTGGTCCCACGGCCAACTGGTGAAAGTAACGGCGAAGAATATCATCCGGCTCTGGAAGTATTGCCAGATGATCATAGTAATGAAATTCATAGTGATGATTCTCCTACCATCCTAAATCCTCAGATGCTAGGTACACTCACTGCTGCCCAGGTGGAGAAAGAGCTTATCACAAGAAGCCTGGAACGATTCAATTTCAATAAGCGTAAAACAGCTCAGGCTTTGCAAATGGCTGAGAGAACACTGTATAGAAAGATTAAAGAGTATGAGATTGTTAAAGAAAATTAGTCCCATCCTGTTTACAGCAATTTTCCTGGCTGGGTGTGGAATCTATTCATTTAAAGGGAGCATCCCTGATCATCTTCACGATGTGGAGTTGGTCACCTTCAAGAATTTGACCACTGAATTCGCTGTTGAGACAGATATTGAAGAAGCGCTTACGGAGAGAATGCTGAATGAGCAATTGCTTTCACTCTCAGCAAAAGAGACCCCTGATTCTCATATAGAGGGCAAAATTAATAGTATCACTGATAAACCTAATAGCTTTGATGAGAACGAAAATATTTTAGAATATCGTCTTGAATTCCGCGGAGAGGTGATCTGGTATGACCATATTCGTGAGTCAGAGATATTTAAAAAGAGCTTTACGGTTTTTGGTACCTACTTTAGTGAAGACGAAAACGCCAATCGAAGTGATGCCGAAAAACTTACGCGCGAAGATGCGTATACTGAAACGATTGAAAAACT
>JABIFX010000111.1 GCA_018650445.1 Fidelibacterota bacterium | reverse complement strand
TTCATTGGCTCCTCCTGCTTTATGGTGTGATGTTAACATACTATTTTTTCCCTGCCCGTGGATGGGCCATTTGGAAAGCTTTCTTCATTTTGTCAACTTGTACATGTGTATACACCTGAGTGGTTGACAAGTTCGCATGACCTAACAAATCTTTAAGAGCCATTAAGTCAGCTCCTGCATTTAAAAGATGCGTGGCAAAAGTATGTCGCAAGACGTGGGGGCTCATCTTTTTTAACTCAGCAATTGCTTGAATGGCTTTTTTTACCCGTCGGCGTATTCCATCATTGCCCAGCGGTGATCCATTCTTTCCTAAAAACAGAGCTCCGTCTCTCTTTCTCTCTCCAAATTTATGTTTGGTGGCATATTGATAATTTTCAATTGCCTCCCAGGCATATTGCCCTACGGTGATTACTCGTTGTTTTGAACCTTTTCCAAGTACAGTGACTGTGCTTTTCTGAATATTCAAGTCACCAGTTTTGAGACCGGTCAACTCGGAAATACGCATTCCAGTAGAATAAAACAATTCAACGATGGCCAGATCGCGCTTCCCCATCCAACTATCTGAGGCTCCCAACTTGTCTAAAACAGCCACAATTTGATTCTCTGACAAATAGCTTGGGATAACTCCTGGAAGTTTGGGTGTATGCACATAAGCTGCAATGTTCAATGTCACAACACCTTCGCGATGCATATATTTGAAAAATGATTTGAGCGCAGCCAGCTTTCTCGCAACAGACCGGGGCTGCTGATTTAATTCTCCTGATAAATAGCCCAAAAAACTACGAATGACGCCTCGGTTTATCTGATTCGGCTTTTTCAGACATTCCACATCATAGTTTGATAGGAATTGACAAAATTGAGTGAGATCAATCTGATATCCCCTTAACGTTTCAGGGGAATAGCGTTTCTCCACCTCAATCCATGCTAAGAAATGGTCGCTTTGAGTATTCAAAACTGAACTCATACGTACTGACTTTCTTCTCTCAGAACGCTTAAGACCTGCTCAAAGTCATCATGCATGGGAGCTCGCAAATCCATAACCTCATCTGATATGGGATGTTTAAATATTAATCGGCGAGCGTGTAGAGCCTGACGATTGAGCATTCCCAGGAGTCTGGCTGCCAGTTGTCTGTTACGCATGTTCAGAGTAATAATTTTTGAATTACGTCCCCCATAGTAGGGGTCACCAAAAATTGGGTGGTTTACATGGGTCATGTGCACTCTGATCTGATGTGTGCGACCTGTTTCAAGTTTGACTCTCATAAGGGTCAGGAACTCAAATCGTTCGACTACCTCATATAGTGATAGAGAAGCCTTGCCCGTATCAATCACAGTAAATTTTTTTCTGTTCTTTGGAGATCGACCAATGGGGGCATTGATTTCACCCTCATCCTCATCAAATCTTCCCCACACAAGTGCGTAGTAATATTTTTCTATAGTACGTTTTGAAAATTGAGATCTGAGATTGCCATGGATGCTATTGTCTTTGGCTGAGATGAGTAACCCTGAGGTATCCTTATCCAGACGATGAACGATTCCAGGACGTAGTAATCCGTTGTCATTTGAGAGGTGTTCGCAATGATAAATCAGGGCATTAACCAGAGTACCGGTTGAATTTCCTGCACCTGGATGCACAATGAGACCGGGTTGTTTGTTCACTACAATGAGATAATCATCCTCATATATGATGTCCAATGCGATGTTTTCAGCGTACAGAGTCGGAGAATATTGCATCTCATACTCAACAGTAATGTGCTCACCAGGTCCAACAAGATGACTGGCCTTAACCGGTTTCCCATCAGCCTGAATCTTACCAGATTTAAGTAATTTCTGAACCTGATTCCGGGTGATGTGCGTAGGCAAGCGACTTGACAAAAATTTATCAATGCGGACAGGCCTTTGGAAGTTGTCTATGATTACCTCAAAAGTCTCATTGGTCGAACTGCGTTGATCAGTCTGATTAATCAGCTTTACTCATTCCTAATTAGTTTTGAAATTGAGTGGGTATTATGGAGGTGGATATTTTCAATATTTGCACTTAGAAATCGCTTTGGCAAATATAGCGCGCAGGCTTCAGAATAGAAAGATTATTGAGCGAATACTTTTAATTGAATTTTTGGTTACGAAGTAGATGATTCTTCAGTCTCAATCGTCTTGTCGACAGGATCAAGGCTCTCTTCTTTTCCTTCAATAAAAAAGACGTAGCCCAGATAGAGTATCATTCCAACATTAACTGCACTGTCAGCGATATTAAAAGTTGGCCAGCGGGTAAAAAAGAACCAGTCCGGCCAGTCGAAACTGATAAAATCAACGACGTAACCGCGAATCAATCGTTCAGGTATGTTACCGAAAGCACCCCCCAGGATAAATGCAAGGCCCACACTGGGTAATACGTGCTGGTCTTTATACTGATAGAGCAGATAGAAAAGCAGAAAGATGGCACAAATAGCCATGACATTTACCAGGGGCATAGGAATAAAGGTCAGACTAAAAATCATATTATAGTTTTCGGCATAGTCCAGACGAAAGAGTTCACCATTCGCTGGCCAGTAATGCTTGCCCTTTAAGGCAACAATAGCCCAATATTTCGTGGCATGATCCAGCACAACGAGGATGGCACTGATACTCAGAAATTTCAGCATCTGTTTAATAGCGTTTGATTCCTACTGTAAAGGTACTTTTTCCAATTTTGGATTCAGCCTGAAAGGTACCCTCTTTTTTGGCAAAATTAATTTCCTCTGCCAGGGTTTCATTGGCGATATATTCTTGATGTTCCAGAATCATTTTTTTGAGTGATTCATCTACCTCAACAAAAATGCTAATCCTGTCAGAAACATCAAATTCGGCATCTTTTCGCATGTTTTGAACATTACGAATAAAATCCCTCGCCATACCCTCGCTGATCAAAGCCTCAGAGAGTTCTGTTTCCACTGCAACCACAACACCAGCTTCTTCAACCACGGCCTGCCCCTCAGGTTCAATAGTGGATACGAACAGTTCTTCTGGAAGCAGCTCAAATGTTTTGTCTCCATCGCTCAAGTGAATGCTGTCACCTGCTTTGGATTGCTTGAGAAGCTCTTGAGGTTCAACAGCATTGATGAGATTTCTGATCAAACCCATATCTTTACCATATTTTGGCCCGAGTAGACCTAGATTTGGCTTGATATCGTATTGGACGAGATCATCAGCATTCTCAACCACTGTCAATGTCTTGATATTCAACTCTTCCAGAATCTGACCTTGAAGATCACTGGCAAAAGCCCTGTCTTGCTCACCTGGAAAGTATACTGAGATATTAGCCAAGGGCTGACGAACCTTCAGGTTGGCTTTATTCCTGGCGGCTCTTCCCAGCTCAACAGTTTTGATGACCACATCCACACGTCGTAGCAATTCATCATCTAACCGTCGTTCGTCCACTTCAGGAAAACTACAAAGATGAATACTTCCAGGTGCCTCAGGATCCAGAGCAACAACCAGATTCTGATAGAGAGCCTCAGTGAAGAATGGAGAGATCGGAGCAATTAATTTTGAAAGCGTAACCAGAGCTTGATAAAGCGTATGATAGGCTGCCCATTTATCTGTATCATTTTCACTTTTCCAGAAACGACGTCTGGACCGACGCACATACCAATTGGAGAGTTCATCTACAAAACGATTAATCTTGAGCATGAGCTTATCAGCCTGATAGCTATCATAATCTTTACGAGCCTGACCAACCAGCTGGTTCAAACGGGCCAGAATCCATCGATCTAATTCCGTCAGAGTTGATTCATTCAAAGCAGACATGGGATCAAATTTGTCGAGGCGTGCATAGGTCACGAAGAAGGAGTAGGTATTCCACAAAGTAAGTACTTTGCGACGTACTTCATCAGCAGCATGGTAGCCAAAATTTAAATTGTTGACCGGTACCTGGGAGGCATACATCCAGCGCATGACATCTACACCCATTTTTTCGGCGGCATCTTCAAACCAGATTGCATTGCCAGCCGATTTGTGCATATCGTCCCCATGTTCGTCTTTGACGAGTGCATGTCCCATAATGGTTTTAATGGGGGGCTTCTTTTCCATTACCGTGCTCATGGCAAGAATGGCGTAGAACCAGTTGCGAAATTGTCCGGGGAGTGATTCTACAATGAAATCTGCAGGAAACCATTTTTCCCAATAATCAGGATCATTCCTATATTCTAAAGTAGAATAGGGCACGATTCCAGCATCAAGCCAGGGGTTACCCACATCAGGCACCCTGGTTCCAATGAGACCCGTTTCAGGATGCTTTATTTTTACATGGTCAATCCAGGGTTTATGAGGACTTTGTCCTTCAAAATCTTCCCAACCTTCCACAGCCAACTCTTTTAATTCGATTTCTGAACCAACCACATAAAAAGAACCATCTTCAAAGGTCCAGATGGGCAAAGCAAGACCCCAATAGCGTTTCTTGGAAATCATCCAGTCATGCATATTCTTGAGCCAATCCAGCTCGCGTTCTTTGCCGTAGGATGGAATCCAATCCACTTTTTTAGTTACTTCAGCGATCTCGCCCCTGAGTTCATCCATGCGGATAAACCATTCATCAACCGGGCGAAAAACCAGTTCGGTACCATGGCGCCAGCAACAGGGATATCTGTGAGTAATGGGCTCACGCTTATATCGTAATCCTTTTTGGGACAGATCATCAATGACAGCGTCACCGATTTCCATAACATTTTTTCCGGTCCACTCGCCAAAACCTTCCAAGTAGGCACCAAATTCATCAATGGGCTTGATAACCTGGAAACCGAGTTCCTTGGCCAGGGCATTATCTTCTTTACCACAACCAGGGGCGATATGAACAATCCCAGTACCATCGTTTTCAGAAATCTCATCCCAAAAGATAATGGCATGATGGATATCTTTCTGGATAGGTAGTTCATCATATGGTCCATGATATTCCCAGCCCAGCATGTCTTTGCCCTTGAGGGTTTCAAGGATTTCGTAATCACCCTGCAAAATGGAGAGGCGACCCTGCACGAGGTAGTAGATATCATCACCCTGCTTGACCTTGACATAATCGAGGTCGGGATGAACTGCAGCCATAATATTGGATGAAAGCGTCCAGGGTGTGGTAGTCCATACCAGTAAAGACTCATTATCACGATCTTTGAGCGGAAATTTCAAATAAATTGAGGTATGAGTAAGCTCTTTATACCCTTCAGTTGCGATTTCATGCTCAGAAAGAGCAGAGCCACAGCGGGTGCACCAGGGCATGACATCGTAGCCCTTGTAAATAAATCCACGGTCAAAACATTTTTTAAGAAAAGCCCAGATGGTATAATTGTTCTCATCAGACATGGTGTAATAGGAATTGTCCCAATCCATCCAGTAGCCCATGCGTTTGGACTGTTCGGTCTGAATGGCTGAAAATTTATGGACACGTTCTTTACATTTATTTACAAATGCTTCTATTCCGTATTCTTCAATGTCAGTTTTGGATTTGAAACCAAGTTCCTTTTCGACTTCAACTTCTACCCACAAGCCCTGACAATCAAAGCCATTCTGATAGCGCAACTCCATTCCCAACATAGCATGATAGCGCTGAAAAAGATCTTTATATGTACGACCCCAGGCGTGGTGAACACCCATGGGATTATTAGCGGTAATGGGACCATCAAGAAATGACCAACGTGGCTTCCCAGCGTTCTGTGCCTTGAGTTTATTGAAAATATCTTCATCTTCCCAAAGCTTGAGCATGTCGTGTTCCAGGGCGATAAAATCTACTTTGCTGGATACTTCCTTCATCATTGTTCTGTCTTTTCCCATCTTAATTTCCAATAGCTTTCGCCGCTATCATTCAATCCTTTTTTAGCCGCGCAATATAATCGCCGCATTTTCGCCAAGTCAATATTATCCCCTTAATTCTGTGAACTACTTTCTATTTATTATTTTTGTTGAATTTGGACGGTAATTCCAGATAACAGACGAATTATCGGATACAAGAGAGACCCCAAAATACTCTAGATGTATCTGGGGTCTCGGGGGTTTGGAGGAAAGTTTTTGTTTCGTAAAAAATCTATCCAGGTATCCTCTTTAATCAGGGATGGTGAGTGCGACAAAAAAAGTATTGGCGTTGTCTCGTCTTACCAATAGCAAGATGGTGTCATCAGGGTTGTAAGCCTGCAGGTTTTTCTCAAAGGCTCTAGATGTAGTGACCTTTGATAAATTTTTCACATTGGGACCCATCTTTTGGATGAGATAACCTGCACGAATATTTTTTTCATAAGCTTCACTATCTCTTTCGACTGAAGTAACCAGTACTCCCTCACTGCCTGGTGCTAGATTGTAAAATCGTAAGCGCTCAGCACTTGAGTTTTCTACTGTGAGACCAATATCAGATTTTTCCACTTCAAGGGGTCCTGCGGCTGTCACCTCGTCTGGTAGTTCACCCAATTTGACGGTAATGGTCTTTATTTTACCTTCCCTTAAAACTTTCAGCTTCTTCTTTTCATTTGGGCGCTGAGTGGATACTAGAATGGGCAATTTTCGAGAATTTTCTACCTCATGGCCATCGAATTCAATTATGACATCAAGCTGTTTTAAGTTTGCATCATCGGCAGGACTACCATCTACTACTTGTTGTACCAGGGCTCCCTTGGCAATATCCATACCCAGCGTTTTGGCCATGGCCGCACTCACGGGTTGAACATAAACTCCCAGCCAGGCTCGAGTCACGCGTCCATTGGCTTGTAGATCTTCCACAATTCGGTTCACGAGATTAATAGGAATTGCGAACCCAATTCCCTGATAGCCACCACTTCTTGAGGCAATTGCTGAATTCATACCAACCAGTTCACCATCCAGGTTCACCAGCGCTCCTCCAGAGTTTCCGGGGTTGATGGCGGCATCGGTTTGAATAAAATTCTCATAGTCATTGAGCCCTACAGAAGAACGACCTGTAGCACTGACTATGCCCTGGGTAACTGTCTGCGACAAACTCCCGGAAAAGGGACTTCCAATAGCTAGAACCCATTCACCGACTCTGATTTTGTCCGAGTCTCCCATTTTTATGGGTTTTAGATTTTTTGCATCGACTTTAATCAGGGCAACATCAGTTTTAGGGTCTGCTCCAATTACTTCTGCATCATATTCCTTATTGTCCGAGAATTGGACTTTTATATTTTCACCTTTTTCGACGACATGATTATTGGTGAGGATGTAGCCATCCTTACTAATGATTATCCCTGAGCCCAGAGAAGTGCTTTTCATTTCGCGGTTACCATCAGGCAGAAAGGGCCAGAGTTGTTTGGGAAACATCTCCTGGAAACCCTTGTACTGATCTAGGGCGGGATGTTTATAAACATGCTCACTGGTGATGGTCACAACCGAGGGAGAGACATCTTCAGCAATATCTGCAAAGGCATTGCTTAACGCTTTTGCCACACCAATATCAGATGCATTCAAATCTGCAGGGAGCAATAGAGTGATTAAAATTAAGGGTGTAAATAGTAGCATATGTTTTTTCATGTGGTCTCCATTTATTTGACAAAGCTTTTTATGCCGGATGAAATGAAAGGTTTCATATAATTTTTTAATTGATCCACCGAGTCAGCTAAATAATGAAATCTATCATTTTTATAGAAGTAGAGCACGTAAAGTTTTTACTACCTCGTTCAGGAGATGCACTACATCATGAAAATTGGATATCCCTGTTGGTGTTCTGCTCGACTAATCTTGCATTAACTATCTACTATCCCCACTAATTCTTTTTAATTAGTTTGCTCCCATGACTGGAAGAGACAGAGTTTTATCCGCGCTCAAAAGGATTGAGACATCAAGGGTTCCCATTGGTGAGATCGGTGGTGGCTATACGGATGTCATAATTCAGGCAGTATTAGGTGATAAATATGATCTTGGTCCAGATGCATATTTTTTGAATCATCAAAGAATACGTGAAATCCTGGGGGCAGATATTGTAGGTGCCCGAGTCACAGGACCTCCGGTAGAGATGGTGGGAATTCATGAAGATTGGGGCACTGAAACGTTTAGAGACTACTGGGGAGCTACCCACACGCAACCCCCTGATGCTACGGTTCAACTTGTTGAACCTATTGCCAACAGCCCCGAAGAGCTTGAGTCCTGGAGACCCCCGGATGTCGGGGATTTTGACTCCTCGCAAATAAGCAGGTGGAAAAATAATACCGATTTTTTTGTGTTGGCAACTTTGAATGCAGGTTTCGACCTGGGTTATGAACTGCTGGGCTTCGAGCGCTTTATGATGTGGACTATTCAAGCTCGCGACACAATGAAACAGTATTACGAAAAACTCATTGAAACAAATTTAACTCTGGCAATGATGAGTGCGGAAGCAGGTGCCGATGCCATACTGATAGCCGATGACCTGGCTTTTAACACAGGTACTTTTGTTGACCCGAACTATTTAAGAAGTGACTATTTTCCCATTCTAAAGCGCATGGTAATTGAAATAAAGAAGCAAGGGCTACCTGTTTTCTTTCATTCTGATGGAGATTTAAGGAACGTCATTCCCGATCTCATAGATTGCGGTATTGATGTTTTACAATCATGTGATCCCAATGCTAATATGGATATCCCCACGCTTAAGAGGGAATATGGTCAAGATCTAGCATTTATGGGTAACATCGATGTAGATTTGCTTGCCAACGGCCACGTAGTCGAAGTTGAGAATACGACACGGAACCTGATCAATGATGCAAGAAGTGAGGGTGGGTTTATTTTGGGTACCAGCAATGTGGTCGCCTCATACTGTCAACCTGAAAACTTGAAGGCGATGTATGCCGTCGCCCATAAGGAGTTGAAGTAAATGCCTTCTGATTCCATTCAACAAGCTATTATTATGGGAAATGTGGCCTCAATTTCCGCTGATGTAAACCAATTGCTCAGTGAAGGGGTCAACAGTCAAAAGATTCTAGATGAGCAGCTGCTCCCCGGAATGGCCATTGTGGGTGAGCGTTTTAAGCGCAATGAAATGTTTTTACCCCAGGTTCTCATGTCGGCCCAGGTCATGCAGACTGCCATTGATATCCTGAAACCCCATCTTTCAGGAAATCCAGAAGCTCGTCATCGTGAAACAGTGATTATTGGAACTGTGAAGGGTGATATGCATGATATTGGTAAAAACCTGGTTCGAATCATGCTTATCGGAGCCGGATTTGAGGTGATTGATTTGGGTGTAAATGTACCAGCTCAACGCTTTTTAGATGAAAGCCTGAAACATCAAGCAGCTATTGTCTGTCTTTCTGCACTATTGTCATCGACCATGAACAATATGCGGGAAGTTGTCCAGGCTTTTAGAAATCACGCAGACCTGAAGGACACTAAAATTCTCATTGGCGGTGCTCCGGTAAGTCGCGAGTTCTCACAAAATATTGGCGCGGATGGGTATGCACCAACAGCACCGGCAGCTATTGAGCAAGTCCAACATTTCTGTGGGCAATAGAAAATCCACTTCAAAGACATTTAATAAACTGGAAAAATATGATTACTCTCATTTCACCTGCAAAAAGTGTCAATTTTAGCGACCCAGCCCCTACTGAACTATTTACAACTCCTGATTTGTTAAGTCAGAGTAAACAGCTCATTATACAGTTGAAGCGAATAAAAAAACCTGAGCTGATGGAACTTATGTCTATCAGTGAGAGTCTCGCTGATCTCAATATTCCCAGGTATAAAGACTTCAAACCTCCCTTTAATCTAGAAAATGCCAAGCAGGCACTATTCGCATTTACAGGCGATGTGTATAGACATATGCGTATGAATACCTATGATTCTGAGAAACTTCAATTTGCCCAAAATCATTTGAGGATTCTTTCAGGACTCTATGGCTATCTACGTCCACTCGATTTGATTCAAGCCTATCGCCTGGAAATGAAAACGCCTTTAAAAACTAAGCGTGGAGATAATTTGTATCAGTTCTGGGATAAAAGAATTACCAGAGCATTAAACAATCAGTTAAAAACCGACTCTTCCCCTGCAATTATAAATTTGGCTTCCAAGGAATATGCCCGGGTTGTGGATTTTAAGGCTATCAAGGCACCTGTCTTCAATATTGATTTTAAGGAAGTTGAAAATGGTAAAGCCAAGGTCATAGCCATTTTTGCCAAGTGGGCCCGGGGGATGATGGCTGACTATATCATTCAAAATAATCTGAATGAGCCTGAGCAACTCAAAACATTCGATTTATCTGAGTATAAATTTTCCAAAAATGATTCAGGGGATTCAAACTGGGTGTTCACCCGACCCCGTCCCGATTAAACACCAAATCAGGTTTTAATTATTGGCAGTGTAATGGTAAAGGTTGTGCCCTGATCCAGGACGCTTTCCACTGATATTTCGCCATTGTGATCAGTGATGATACTCTTTACAATCGCCAGACCCAATCCCGTACCCCCGTGTTTTTTGTGAGTAAAGAATTCATCAAAAATTTTGGAAAGCACCTCTGCTTCCATCCCGTGACCTGTATCTGCTATGGTCATTATGAGACGATCAGCTTTTACCCGGCTGGAAATGCTAAGCGTACCACCAGAGCTCATGGCTTCTATGGCATTGTTGGCCAGATTCTCATAAACTCGATAGAATCGATTCGGGTCAACGTGGATTAGTGCTTCACCCTTAAAATCAGTCACAAGTTGCATGCCTTGCTGCTCCAGATTATGGTTAATACTGGCTGCTGAATCCCCAAAACAGACCGGGAAATTCAATTCTTGTAACTGTAGAGTTGAGCTCCCCTGAGCAAAGGCCAGGAGCTCCTGAGCCAGGGTATTGAACTGATTAACTTGCTGTGAAATTATCCTGGTATATTTAACCACATCCTCGTAGGGCATTTCTTTTGAACCGATGATTTGTGCAAACCCGGCAATGGTTGTCATTGGGTTGTTCAAATCATGCAAAATCGTTGAGGCCATCCGCCCAACAATGGATAAGCGCTCATTATCCACAAGCGCCTCTCGTGTTGCATTAAGTTCCTCAATGATGCTATTGAGTTCTCGATTTTTTAGCTCAAGGGTGCTAATGAGTGTTGAATCTGTTTTGCGTAGATAGTGAGAGATGCTCCTGGCAACTTCAAGGGTGAATTGCGGAAAGTGATTGACCAGCTCCAGGAAGCCTTCTTTCTGAACAACCAGGACCTCACTCTCTTTCCTGGCCACAATACCAGCACTGCGGACTGTGTCTTCCACCAGAGCCATTTCACCAAAGAGTTCACCAGACTGATCGATGATATTCAACACTTCATGGTCATCACCCTCAGTGGATTTGACGACTTCCAGCTGCCCCTTAATCATGACAAAGAACTTGGTTGCAACCGCTCCTTCATCAATGAGCACTTCCCCAGGAGCAAACAGTTGCCGCTGCATCAGACTGCTGATTTTCTCTAATTCTTTTGGATTTATGCCTGAGAAGGGTTCTAATCCTTGTAAAAGCGGTATGGGAGGTGGGTCAAGAATGCGCATGGCTAAAAATTATTAATTAGTCGCCCTCAAATGGGATGGGGATCTGATGTTTAGATTTTGGCAAGAGATTGTATCCTACTGCTGGTAAATCAATAATAAATTTGGTTCCAACCCCATCTTCACTCTCAATATTAATCAGCCCATCATGTTCATCAACGATACGCTTCACAATGGCTAACCCCAGTCCTGTCCCCTTGCGTTTTCCGTGGGTATAGAATTCTTTAAATGCGTTTTCCTTGACTTCATCAGACATTCCAAAACCATCATCCTCCAGAATGATGCGGATACCTGTTTCTACCTCCATACTGTGAACTGAAAAGGTTCCGTCTGTGTCTAGTACATCCAGAGCGTTGTTGGCGATGTTTTCCAAGACCCGAAAGAAACGACCGTTGTCTATTCTAGCTTCTCCATCAAAATGCAGGTCTCTGACAAAGGAGATGCCACGCTCTTCAAATTTCAAGATGAGAGAGTCGCAACATTCCTGGAGGTAACCAGCCATTTGTACTGACCTCAGGCGCATCTGCTCTCCACCCTGGGCAAAGGAAAGGAGATCCTGGGTCATGGTTGTGAATTGAATAACCTGTTTGGCTATAATGTCTGCATACTTCGCAAGTTGGTCACTACTATGCTTTTTCATCTTAATCAATTGGGCATAGCCACCAATGGTAGACATGGGATTTTTCATATCATGCAAAATGGTTGAGGCCATGCGTCCAATCAGTGATAGACGCTCTTTGCCGATGAGCTCTTCCTGCGTTTCCTGCAGACGGTAATTCATATGACGTAACTCATCATTTTCTTTTCTTAATTTATTGATGAGCCGTTCATCTGTTTCTCTCAGGAACTGGGAAATGTTCTTGGCAACAGATAGAGTAAAAAGAGGGACAGAATGAACAAGCTCAAGGAAATCTTCCTTTGAGACGGCCAGGACCTCACAATCACTATCTGCAATCATCCCTGCACTACGCGGTTTGTCTTCCAGAAGGGCCATTTCCCCAAAAAGACCTCCAACCTCATCGTAGAATCCCAGGACTTCAGATTCATTTTCTCTGACTTGTTTCTCAATTCTCACTTTACCAGAGGCCAAAATAAAAATGTGATCACCAATTGAATTTTCATGAATAATGGATTCTTCATGGTCATAATGACAAAACTCAATTTTTGAGTGAATTTGTTTGAGCTCATTATCCGGAATATGCTCAAATATTTTCCATTTTTTCAGCGAGTTCAGGCTGGGCTTTTTAATCTGTTTCATAATGTTACCAGCGCTATTGAGAAGTCATTCATAGTCTATTCTATTTACCTAATTATCAGCAACAAAAGCATTGATATTATTTAACTATTTGGAGCTTCAACCATGTATGTATATATGATGAAACTCTATCAAGCAATTATTTTAAGTCCAATTCTGTGAAATGTACAGCTAATATTTGCTCAATCTTCTAAAGTAATCCCGATTGCCATGTTTCAAACCATGAATCAGTCTAAATCCCTTTACACATAGTGTCTTGAGCGAATCTTAAATCGTGGTACCGCAGCTCCTAATACAATCAAACGGCATAAAAAAAGACTGCCCTCTCAGAAACTCTGAGAGGGCAGTTTATCAATCTCGTGTTGCTAGACCTCTATAATTCGCGAGCAGCAGCTTGTGCTGCAGCCAGTCTTGCAATAGGCACGCGGAAAGGTGAACAACTCACATATTCGAGACCAGCTCTGTGACAGAATTCAACTGAACTTGGCTCACCACCATGTTCTCCACAGATACCCAGTTTGATATCAGGTCGAGTCTCTTTTCCCAATCTACAGGCAGTTTCAACCAGTTGGCCAACACCTTCCTGATCAAGTACTTCGAAAGGATCATTCTTTAAGAGACCCTTTTCCAAATAAACAGGCAAGAATTTACCAGCATCATCTCGGGAGTAACCAAAAGTCATCTGAGTTAGATCATTGGTACCAAATGAGAAGAATTCTGCACTGGTAGCGATTTTGTCAGCAGTCAATGCCGCACGAGGAATCTCGATCATAGTTCCAACCAGATGATCTACTGAATCTCCAACCTCTGCAAACAAGTCTTTGATTGTTTCACGAACAATCTTCTCTTGAAGTTCCATCTCAGCTAAGGTTCCAGTAAGTGGGATCATAATTTCTGGCTTGGCAACAATTCCCTTTGCTTTGAGGGCAAGTGCAGCACCCATAATAGCCTTGGTCTGCATCACGGTGATTTCAGGGTATGTATTACCCAAACGACAACCGCGATGTCCCAGCATGGGATTGAACTCCGCCAGGTCTTCAACTTTTTCTGCAATAACTTTCAACTCGACGCCCATAACATCAGCCATTTCCTGCTGACCTTTTTCATCATGTGGAACGAACTCATGCAATGGTGGATCCAGAAGACGAACTGTCACAGGTAGATCCTGCATGGCTTCAAAGATACCTTCAAAATCTTTCTGCTGTATGGGCAGAAGTCTTTCTAGAGCAGCTTCCCGACCTGCCTGGTCCTCAGCAAGAATCATTTCACGCATAGCAACAATCTTGTCGCCTTCAAAGAACATATGCTCAGTACGACATAGCCCAATACCCTTGGCGCCAAATTCTCTGGCGATCTTGCTCTCGCGAGGTGTATCTGCATTGGTGCGAACATACATTCTGGTAAATTTGCTGGTAAGCTCCATGAGTTTTCCAAAATCACCACTTACTTCAGGATCAATGGTTTTGATTTTGTCTTCATATATCTCACCAGTAGATCCATTCAGGGAGACCCAGTCACCTTCTTTAAAAACATCACCTTGAACGGTCAAAGTTCTGCCTTTGTAGTCAATCTTGATCTCACCGGCTCCGGAGACACAGCATTTTCCCATTCCGCGAGCAACAACAGCAGCGTGAGAGGTCATACCACCACGGGCAGTCAGGATTCCGTTGGCAATGTTCATACCCTCTAGATCTTCAGGGGAGGTCTCAATTCTAGCCAGGATAGAATTTTCATATTTATTGGCTTCATCAGCATGAAAAACGAGCTGTCCAGTGGCGGCACCAGGTGATGCTGGCAACCCTTTGGTCAGAACTCGAGCAGAAGCCATGGCTTCTTTATCAAAAACGGGGTGAAGGAGTTCATCCAATTTATTGGGTTCGACGCGCATGAGAGCTTCTTTTTCATCAATCTCTCCGGTTTCCAGCTGTTCCATGGCAATACGTACCATGGCAAAACCAGTTCTCTTGCCACTACGAGTCTGGAGCATCCACAATTTGCCATCTTGCATGGTAAACTCAATGTCCTGCATATCTTTGTAATGGTCTTCAAGTCTCTGTTCGATATCGTGTAGTTCTGCATAGATCTCAGGCATCAGTTCTTCCAATGAAGGGAAATCCCTTTGGCGCTCTTCTTCGGAAACGCCAGCCAGAACGGCCCAACGTTCGGAACCAATCTTGGTGATTTGCTGAGGAGTACGAACACCTGCAACCACATCTTCACCCTGGGCGTTGATGAGGTATTCACCGTTGAACTGATCCTCGCCGGTTCCGGCGTCACGAGTAAATGCTACTCCAGTACCAGAGTTCTCTCCCATGTTCCCAAAAACCATGGCCTGAACGTTGACAGCAGTGCCCCAGTCACCAGGAATTTTGTTCAACATGCGGTAATAGACAGCACGGGGAGTTTCCCATGAGTCAAACACAGCCATAACTGAGCCCCAGAGCTGATCCCAGGGATTGTCAGGAAAACTGTGACCCGTCTTTTTAGTAACAGCTGCTTTAAATTGTGATACCAGTGTTTTTAGATCATCAACATTGAACTCTGTATCCAACTCATATCCCTTGGTCTCTTTCATCTCTTCCATGATCTCTTCAAAGGGATCGATATCTTCTTTGGATTCTGGCTTCATACCCAATACAACATCACCGTACATCTGTACGAATCGTCGGTATGAATCCCAGGCAAATCGCTCGTTACCTGATTTTTTTGCCAGTGCTTCAACAGCACTGTCGTTGAGCCCCAGATTCAGAACCGTGTCCATCATACCAGGCATGGAAACACGGGCACCAGAGCGAACTGACAGTAGCAGTGGGTTTTCTTCATCGCAAAATTTTGCGCCCATGACCGCTTCAACTTCTTTTACCGCAGCTTCAACTTCTGCTTTGATGAGCTCAACAGTTTTGTCTAGACCAACTTTATTATACTCTGTACAAACTTCTGTAGTGATAGTGAATCCCGCAGGAACAGGAATGCCCAAGCCACTCATTTCAGCCAGGTTGGCACCTTTGCCGCCAAGAAGATTTCTATGCGAAGCATCTCCTTCGGCTTTTCCACCTCCAAATGTGTAAACGCGTTTTGTCATGATTAAATCATCCTTTCAAATCAAAATATATATAATAGTAGGGTAAATATTGAATCGTGTCTCAGATCAGAGTGACGTATTGCCATGCGCTGAATTAAACCCTTTTCATTACGATTTGCCACAATTTTTAGTCGTTTTAATGAATCTCATTAATCATAGTTTTGCCCTATCTATACACACTTTTCAATAAAATTACTATACCGACATGAATTAATTCATGGATTCAAGGGACTGGAAACTAGATTTCGGCATGCAGATTTTATTAGCCCACGCTCTGAAATCAGAAGCTGGAACCATCAGGCAGTTCTACCCCCAGGCAAAGACTTTGACTCGAGAGAGCGGCCAGGAACTGATTCAACTAGACAGGAACCTTCATCTACTTAGGACGGGGATGGGTTTAGAACTCAGTGAAATGGCCATGGCCACTCATGTGGACCCCGACAAATTTGATTTTATCATTCATTTTGGCGTCAGTGGCTCTTTATCCGATGATCTCTCTTTATTGCAAATCATCCAGGGCACAAAATTTTCACGCGCGGGCAAGCCTGATATTGAGCTAATTCCCCCTGAGATATTTGGAGATATGAGTATTCCGAAGTCACCTTTCTACTCCAGCCTCAAACCCGTTACAGATGAAAGTACAAGGGAATCAACTAGAGCTGCAGGTGCAAAAGCCGTGGATATGGAGTCTTACTCTGTTGCCCAATTTTGTCAGACATGGAATCTTCCGCTCCTGGCAATACGATGTATTTCGGATCGTGCCGGTGCTTCTACGCCTGAAGAATTTAAGCAGAATTACTCCCAGGCTTCTCAGACACTACAGAAGTACATGCTGAAAAATATCCTGACACGGTTGCCATAATACTCATGAACATCACTGTCATCATTCCCACCTTCAACAGAGCAGCTACTCTTGAGCGTGCCCTTCAATCGGTTTTAGACCAAACATATCCAGCTCAAGAGATCATCGTGGTCGATGATGCCTCAGTTGATAACACAGCAGAAATATTGGAAAAATATTCGTCCAAGATAAACATCATCACCAACAGCATAAATTCGGGGGTTTCATACTCTAGAAATACAGGTATTCAGATTGCCAGGAGTGAGTGGATAGCCTTTCTGGATTCAGACGATCAATGGGATCCGTATAAACTGGAAAAGCAAAAAGAATATCATGATGCTCATCCTGGGGAGTTGATCAGCCAATGTGATGAAATTTGGATTCGGAATGGTGTGAGGGTCAACCCAATGGATAAGCACGCCAAGCGAGGTGGGTGGATATTCGAGGCCTGTGTTCCCCTTTGTATTGTGAGTCCCAGCGCCGTGATCATTCATAAAAGCATTTTTGAAAATGTGGGATTATTTGATGTTAATTTTCCCGCATGTGAAGACTACGATCTCTGGCTTCGAATTGCGCCCCATTATGAGA
Source organism: Fidelibacterota bacterium (assembly GCA_018650445.1). Lineage (GTDB taxonomy): Bacteria > Fidelibacterota > UBA8477 > UBA8477 > JABMPR01 > JABMPR01. The sequence continues at coordinate 33,297 of JABIFX010000111.1, read as the reverse complement.
TAGGACTCCTTGATGAAAAATTGGTGACCCGCTATGGGGGTCACGAGGACCAGTTAAGTCGTAAATATTGGGGTATGGACAGATTCAGGATTACTGCAATGGAAAAACATATAGACCGCGATATAAATCCAGTCTGGACGAAAACTTTGTTGAAAGAACTTGAGTTTAAATGTGGGGTGGTGGCTGCAGGAGCAAAAAAGCGGAGCAACCTGGAGACTGCCGCTCTCTACCTTGAAAAACAACAAAACATCCAGAAAATATTGAATCCTGGAAAACGTTAATATCCCATTTGGCTATATAATTATTCTACAAGATCGTTGCGGATGCTGGCATACTTCAATGTTGAAAGAAGATTCTTATAAAAAGGTGGTTGCACCTTCTTTATATGCTCAAGGGCCGCTTCAAAATCATAATCAAAGCGTTCAACTTCCCAATGAGCAGTACCATTTTCTAATTTTAGAAACGCTACCACACCGCGTTTATCCTCATCGAAGGGGAGGCCAGTTGAACCGGGACAAAGCACTCTCAAGTTACCAAAGAGATCATGACGAGGGATGTGAGTATGTCCATGGGTAAACACGAAAGTTTTGGCCTCGACATGTTTTAATTGCTCATGATCACGCCACTTTTTCGCCTCAGCAAGACTTGGTGGCGAATCGTCTCGACCAAACCAGGCATGGGTGAATTCCACATATACGCCATTTGTATTTACAAAATGGGACATCTTCATATTGCGGATAAAATCTTTGCCCTCATCCCCAATTTGCTCAGCTGTCCATTTCTCATTGGCGACAATATCAATGCAGACTGGATCATCAGGGTCCATTCCTTCAATGGTTGGTCGCTCGTATTCCCAAATACGCTCCACAATGTAACGATCATGATTCCCGCGAATAAAAATGGTGTTGGACAGGGATTGTAGCTTATGCAGCACCTTCACAGGTGCTGAACCCAGTGAAAAATTGTCACCCAGGCAGATAATCTTATCTATATCTGGGCGTTCCTCGATGAGTCGAACCGCTTCATCCAGAGCATGAATATTCCCATGAATATCAGTAACAATGGCAAATGAGGTTGCCTTACTGTTACCCTCAGGCATGAGTCAAATCCCGGATTCGCATATGGTAATATCTACAGTGCGTGCTAACTCCTTAATATTGAGGCACAAATATCTCACTGTTGGCAGCAAAATCCAACTGCTTTTAAATGAGTGGGATATATATCATATTCTTGATTAAGAGCTTTTGAAATAGTTGCCTTCAGTAAGCCCCGCGAATATATTTGCGCCTGCATGAAACCGACATCCAAAATTAAGCCATTATATCTATACAAGGAGATTCAATGAAACAATCAAGAAACCTAATGATCTGGGTTGTAGGGCTCTTGCTGCTGACCATTCTGGGATGTGATTCTACAGATATGACCTCAGCCAAAGTTTACCTACAACAAAAAAACTATGAAAAAGCAGAAGAAATGCTGCTGGCTGCGACTGACAAAGAGCCAACGAATTCAGAACCCTCATTCCTCTTGGCAACGGAGATCTACTCCCGCACTAAAACTTGGGACAAAGTTTCTGAGTTCCTGAATAAGTCAGCCTCAATTGATGCCAAATTTGCAGAAAAGATCAAACACGCCCGCGAAAAATACTGGGTTGACAATTTTAACTTTGGTGCCAAAGGCTACAATGCCCTCATCAAAGGTGAGGCTAAAGATGAAGATGCACTTTATGCTTCTACTGAGAAAGCCTTTATAAATTGTATCTCATTAAACCCTGAAAAACCTGAAGCATATAGCACACTTGCTCAAGTCTATCTTTTCAAAGAAGAATTTGAAAAGGGCAAGGAGTATATGGTCCTTTCCGTAGAGAAGAACCCTAAAGACATAACTTCTCTGGTAAACCTGGGGCTGGTATATTTCCGCGAGGAAAGTTATGATGATGCTCTCGTTTACATGGAACGCGCTCTTGAGGTAGATCCTACAAACCTGAATGCCATCAAGCAAATCGCATTTGTTTATGATGCCAAAGGTGAGAAAGAAACTGCCGCCACTGCTTACATTAATGCCATCGAAATGGACCCAAACAGTACTGATCTCCATTACAACCTTGGTGTTCTGTATTTCCAACAGGAGAAATGGCAGGATGCTGCAAATGAGTTCATCAGAGTTACTGAAATTTCACCAGTAGAAGCTGATGCATTATTCAATGCCGGACTTGCATTTGGTCGTATGAAAAAGTTCAAAGACGGGGAGAAGTATCTTGAACTGGCTTACGAACTCACTCCTGAAAGCCTGGATGTAGTTCATGAATTGAAAATGACTTACTACCAACTTTATGGCACGAATGATAAGAAGTTCAAAGAGATGGAAGCAATCGAGAAAAGCCTTAAATAGATCTTAGTTCCATCAATCTTTAAAACCCCGCTAAACGCGGGGTTTTTTTATTTATATGACGTGCAGCAAGACTAGCAAGTTAGACATGAGCTGAAGGCTCAACACGCTTCCCCCACTTTTGCTAAAAACCCCTGGAAACGCGGGGTTTTTTGTTTCATCTCCAGCGCCACACCTTATTTTTCCAGCAATATTCCAATTCCAAACGAAAGGATTCGACTATGCGTCACATATTAATATTTGCTTTGTCCCTCTTCCTTACTGTCTCACTCAGTGCAAAGAAAAAAGGGGCTCCTCCTATGACCTCTGGTGCACCTGGGGACAGAACCTGTCATACCAGTAAATGTCACGCCGGGAATGATCTAAACTCTGGGAAGGCTGAGATTTCCATTCAAGGTCTCCCCAAGGTTTATGAGCCCAATGAAATCTATGACATCACTCTCAGTCTTCAACAGGCAGGGGCCAAAACTTTCGGTTTCGTGGCTACCGTGGCTGATGAAGATGGAAATGCACAGGGGACTTTGATTTCATTAAAGCACCAACCCACCCAACTCATTGCAGACACAAAGACCAAGTCGCGCACTTCCCGTCGCTATATTTCTCATACTCTGAAGGGCAATAAAAGATCTGAAAAGGGGAAATCCCAGATCTGGACCTTCCAGTGGCAGGCACCAGATGAGGTGGTATCGAGCTCATCCTTCTATTTTGCGTTTAATGCTGGCAACGGGAACAAGAAAAAAACCGGGGATTATATTTACACTCGCTCCGTGACAGTAGCTCCTGCAAAAAAATAATTGGTTCTTCACCATTGAAAGCCGAATCCAAGGATTCGGCTTTTTTATTTGTTCATCAAAGCTAATTTCATGGACATGATTCGTGATTTACTCAGGAGGATTACACAAGCGGGACTTATAGTCGCCGTGCTGGCTTTTGGTCAAGAAATTCCTATTGTTTCTCCCCATTTGCTACCCTTCCCTGGCATCAAAACAGGCTTATCATATTTCTCTATCAAGCCGACTCAGAACATGGAAGTCACTTCTGTACCTGGAGGCTGGACTATCGCAGATACTCTACGGGGCGTTCTTGCTTCCGTGGATTTAGAAATTTTGCGCTACCGTTGGTGGGATCATTTCCAGCCAGCATCAAAATTTGATGCCTACTCCAGCTTGCATTATACCATTCGCAATCAGATTGGAAATATCAATCTTCCCTCAGGATATCCATCTGCTCTGGAAGTGAATGGTACAGATATATCAACGTTCACCATGAATATGCTGATTCGTGGGTTTTCACTGGGTAACTATTTTGTCTACGATTATAGCCGGAGAGGAAGTCTTCATGCACAGATTGGTTTGGGGCTTTCTCACCTCACTTTATACAAAAACTCTAAGGGTGTCCGTGTTCTGGAATCAAATGGCTATCACGTCAGTTTTGGAATTGGCTGGAAGACCACCCTCTTTGGTCGTTTGGGAAAACGATTTCGTGTAGGTGTTGATCTGGGTTATACATTGGAAGGTTTTGATCTAGCTGATCAAGGAGAAAGCTTAATTTTACCAGGTGGTGGAACGGGGGCAGTTTCACCCATTCAGTCACTTTCACTCAGTACACCTGATTTAAATGTGACATTGGAACTTGGGGAGGTATTCTTTGGAGCTTATACGCCCTTCCGTGACCCCTTCAAATTAGGATTGCTCAACATCAGTACAGGATTTGGGCTCCTCACCCTTAAAACAGGCGTCTCCATTCACTATGATTCTGTTGGAACCGAATTGAGCATTCCATTCACATCCTCCATTAGTCAAAACTATGATCTTCAAATCTTTAAATACAACTGGCCATTCCACTTCATTCGTCAGGCTAATATTGATGTATTTAGCGGTATAGGTGTGCGTCTCTGGAAAATGGCAACCCCAACCACACTCCCCTCAGGGTGGGCTCGTAGCCTATCTGATGGTAGCAGCACTTTTAATAATTTGACCTTTTCTCCCCGAGTTTATGATATCTATCTTGATCACGAAATTATATATCCATTGGGACCAAAATTATTCACAAGAATTCGAGGCGGGACTGGATTTGCCACCATGACTTTGTACGAAAACGAGGGTTTGAACAGATTAATCGATGCCAGTGGTCTCACCTGGCATATTGGATCAGGGGTAGGTTATACTATCAAAGGAGACGGGAGCTCAAGGGTAACATTCGGGATTAATCTGGAATATGTGCATCAAGCCTTTGAGATTGACATGAGTGCATCAAATCTCTCTGCCGTGGATCCAAGTGAACTTATCCCCATTAAATATATCGATCTGAGTCAACCTCTTGTCTCGCTGAATATTGGTTTGATATTCGGCGGATACCCAAATGCTGCAATGAAAGCCTTCGAAGCATTTAAGGACAAACACTTTACCAGTTCCCTCGAATTGATGCACGACCTCCTGCAGTTCTCACCAAATCATCACAATAAGGACGCGGTGCTAATACAAAAGCAGCTGGTAGAGGATTCCCTGGTAACCAGATACTACCGTGATGTCCGTACCATTCTTTCACAGGGCAAAATTGGAGATGCCCATGCGCTCATTCAACAGGGTGAAGTACCACCCAGTCAAGCTGTTCAAAGAGCAGTCCAGAATATGGAAGTGGAAATTACAGATCGTGCATTGGAAGGTGTATCAGAGGCATTGAAGATGCTGGATTATGAACTGGCCGAAGATCTCATTCTGCTTGCACTTAAAAGTGATCCCTCCTCCTACGCCATTGCCAAAGTTCTCCTCGCTCGGTCATACATCATTCGAGCTACCGTTTTATATCAATCTGGTGTCTATGGTCGAAGCTTATATTGGCTCAAACAGGCCGACGGGCTTACTGATCGATACAGAATGGTAACAGCTGAGCTTCGCCAGAAGGTTGGAGATGGGCGTCTTGATGACGCCAATGAAGGCATACTGAAAGAAGACCGCCAAATGGTGTATGAATCCATGAAGGACGCCAAGAATCTGAATCCTGTGTTATCTGAAATTGTAGATGAACATTTGAAGGATTTAGAACGGGCTATTCAATATGCCGATGAGCAGCAGATCGCCCCCATGAAGCGCATGGCTCTGGATAACTTGATGGATGATGTTGAAAATCTGAATCCCGAAAATTTTATTCCTAAGCTGGGTATGAAGGGATCACTCATCATCCGATATATTGGTCCCCCTGAACGGAAATTTAAGGAGGGTGAATACGAGCTTTACGTTTATCCTAAATCCAAATCCGTCGAGATCTGGTTGTATTTGAAAGATGGAAGTATTGAGAAAATAGAATATCAGAACAAGCAGAAGAAATAGCTAGATCAGGTGGTGACCTTTTAACCCCTGATACACTTCTTGAATAACAACTTTTGAAATACCCCAGGCAGGAACTGCTAGAAACATCCCCAACACCCCAATTTGTGAGCCGACCAGGATAAGTAAAATCACTGTGAGTGGGTGCATTTCCATGGATCCAGAAACCACAATGGGTGAGATGATATTGTTGTCGATCATTTGGACGATGAGAAACATACCAATGATATGTAGAATAAAGTAAAAATGTGAAGCCGCCACCGGATCACCAAGGTTATTAAATAAACTCACGATAATAGCCGGTACCATGCCCATAAATGGTCCCACAAAGGGAATCATATTGGCCATGCCGGCAATGGTGCTAATGAGCAGAACCCCTGAAATATTGGTATCAAAAATCCAGTTTAACAAGCTGAGGCCAATAAAGGACTGTATGGCTACACCTAATGCAGCCAACAACTGACCACGCAGAAAATTAGTCAACTGCCGTTTGGTTTTGTAAGTAATATTCAAAGACATTTCAAAATATCGATTGGGTACCATCCCGATCAACTGTTTGGTCATACGTTTCCCATCTACGAGAAAAAACATGGTTATAATCAGGATGAAAATGATGGTAGCAAGAGTGTCCAGGGCTCCTGCAAGGACGGAACCGAGTTGGCCAAAGAATTGAGATGAAAGGCTGGTGATGAGATCTAAATCCAACTGAAATCCAGGTATATATTCGGCAATTCTGGAGTTTATATCTCCCATGACCGAATTGAGGGATTCGGTTGCTGAGTTTTCCTGAATAACATCTTTGATGCGGCTGACTTCATTAAGTAAGGTAGGAATACCTTTAATCACTCCCAGCGCTACCATACCAAATATTCCACCAAACATCAACAAGGTGCCGTAGATTCGCCTTAATCCAGAAGATTCCAGCCGATCTACCAGGGGATTGAATACGGCTGTAAGTATAGCTGCGATGACAATAAGAAATAAGGCATCAACAACCAGAGGAAAAGCCTTGTAAGCACCTGCTAGAACCAAAACAAGTATAAAGAAGTAAACCAGAGTTTTAAAGAAACTCTGGAAAAATAATCGCACTGACTGGGGTGCGATGGTGACTGAATCGGTGTTACTCATTTGCCCCAGATTCTAAAACGGATTCAAGTTTCCGAGACACTTTGACCAGCTCACCATTGGTACTTCGTAATCGAACAGCCAAAACTTCAGAGAGCGCTAATAGAATCTTACCACCCAGTGCTGGTTTTGTCTTCAAAATATCCATGAGATCAGGTCGGTAAAACCCAATAATAGTGCTATTCTCAATAGCTGTTGCAGCAGCAGTTCTTGGAGATTCATCAAGCAAAGCTATCTCACCAAAGAAATCACCATCACTCAGTTTTGAAAGTTGTTTAGGAGCTTGTTGAGGGATGTCTAAAAAGATGCCAACGCTCCCCTCAATGATGATATACATGCCACTCCCGGGATCACCCTGCTTAAAGACAGGTTCCCCTGGGGCATAATTCCGAATATGCACGGCATTCTCGACAATTTTTATTTCCTGCCACGATAAGCGGCTGAACACATTGACTTGAGAAAGCGCCATTTGAGCCTGGCTACGTTTTGGCTTCAACTTGTCCTTAAAACTCTCAAATAGTGGATAGGAGATATTAGCTTTTTCTTTCATTTATGCCTTCCGATCATCACTGGACATTTCTACTGCAGGATGAGATCAACGAGTGTTATTACGTCCTGAATATTTGGTTGACCATCGTCATTTACATCCGCAGCACATAATTCCACATCATTGGCAGGGGCACCATTCCCAAGAATTATGGCCACGAGCCGAACCAGATCAGTGACATCGATAATGCCACTATCATCGATATCTCCTGGATCACATTCAGCCAGTGAATTTAGTTCAATACTATAGCTGGCTCCATAAGTAGTCCCTGTTATTTGAGTGACCACAGGAATCAGGGCCGCCATCGTAGCATCCCTGACATCCAATACGATTGAACCATCGTTACTGCCATCCAAATCTATGGAGCCCCAATCAACCGTATTATCATCCTGTCGAATAGCCCACATCGCGGACATTTCCACGCCATCCTGACCGTCAAACTCGATCTCCAGGCCAAGTTGATTAGAGGTATTCAAACGGATCATTCTTGATCCTAAATTCTCGATCCCGGTCACACTTGAAGATACCGGATAGCTATTATGTGTGGATGTTAATGTGGCTGTTGGATACCCATTGACTCCAGCATCATCATAGCCGAACTGACTGATTCCATCGACTATTACTGCACGAGAGCCTGTGAAAAAATTCCAGACTACATATTCAGCAAAAGCCTCTGGGAGTGAGCTACCATATTGGGTTAATGCCTGTGCATAGCTAGTCATAACATTCTGGGTTGTATGGGTTTGACGCCAGTCCCAGAAATATTCCAGGATAGGAGCTGTAGTATATGAATTTGCATCAAACCTTTGATGCATGAAATCCTCCCAGGCATAATCTTCATATGAACCCGTACCGCCATGATCAAGACCCCAATGTGGATGTGAGTAAGGGTCGCCAGAGCCCATAAAATTGAGCATGGAATCATTGACATAGTTGTAGACAAACTCTTCAGCCCAGGTAGCATCCAATTCCACCCAGCCATCTTCTGACCAACTGGACTCCGAACGCTGACTTGCATGCTTGAATTCATGGGCACAGGTTACCTTCATGGCACCCTTGACGTTACCTTCTGGATCCTGATTGGCCCCAAAGCCAACGTACGAATTATGCAATACCAGGCGTGTAAGTTCTGTAGCACCAACATCAAGACCGCTGGTTGTACAATATCCATAGGGACCCATGCTTTCGAAGGAGACATTATAGAAGCCATCACCGCCAGCGTGATTTGGTCCAGCAAATCCAGCACTGTCGACTTCCTGAGCCCAGGTATAATCCAGATAAGTGGCTGCCCATTCAACAAAATCGGGGACACCACTGGCATCTGAATCTGTAGCTGGAACTGCGTCTATCCCTGTGGTGGCGTAGTTAAAAGAAAAGTGACCTCCTGGACTGAAAAAGGTCTCACGCAGTCCATCAACACTTGGTAGCAGGAGTCCTTCAATAATATCGATAGTGGTTTGAGACAGCTGAGGTTGCAAAGCTTCATACTCAATTAAAATGGGGGTTCCACATTTAATTGTTCCAATTTCAATTTCCTGAAATCGAGGATCAAGGAGCTCAGGTTCAAGCATTGCATAAACCTTATTCAAAATTCTCTCATCCTGAGTCAACTCACCGCGTTCAAAGGCCTCCTCGATCGCAGTCAACGTGGTCGAGGCTAAAAGATTTCCTGTGACCAGCAATGAGATAATAATTAATAATCTATTTAACATTTATAGCTCCTAAGTAATAGTCCATTTTAGAACTGCAAGATAACCTGACCTGTTGTGAAGTCAAAATATTTGAGATCACGAAAGATTGACGATCACTTATTTTTGAGCAGTCAAACATGTCCAAATTGATAGGATGTCTGTTTCCCCATGGATCAAAAGTGTTATTTCTTTAGGCGTTTTAAAACCACGGCCCTGGGGAATTTACCAAATTGAGCTTTGCTATAGCTGCCATCTCGCTCCACCCAGAGCATGAATTGTGTCCCTTCGTTTGCGATGACATCCATGAGGATATCATTTTCATCCATGACCCTGTCCCCCTCTAGATAGTGAAGATCAGTCTGGATTAATACCTGCTGGGGGGCGAGTTTGATTTCAGGATGTGGGTGAGTTACAGAATAGCGGGTGGCTTTGGCATTCCATATTTCACCATCAATATATACCTTCAGAATTCTTGGGAAAAAGCCAGGGGTATTGGCTTTGGATGCCAGGAAATGCGTTGCCGAAAAAACCGTAAGTGCATCGGCTGGAAAGGATCTGAGTTCACCATTTGAATATTGCACATTCAGACCATCATCTGACCGAATTGCTTCCAGTAGAAAATTCATGGAGCCCTCGGAGACCTTTTTTGACCAGAATAGGGGTTCATAGCTCTCTTTATTAAAATGAACTCGGTAAATATTATGAATGGGATGGAAGTAGGCGATAAACGGTTTAAGCTGATTATTGTAAGTGATCTGAATCGTACTATCCAGCTCCTCCCAGGTCAACGTCATATTCAGCAGAGCAATACCCATATAAGAAGCCTCATAGGGGATAACTGTTTTCTCACCTGCAAAGCCGCCTGAGTTGAGACCCATCATGAGTAGAACAGCCATAAGAAATCGTGTGGAAGGCTTCACAAACTCGATTCCTCTCATTTCCAGGATACCTTGCCAATCAGGCCTGAGATACCCATGATGGGGATGTAGAGGGGCTGGAGCATGAACCACAACGGAAACACTCCAACATCAGATAATCGATTCATTTTTTGAAGACCAATTAAAACAATGATGATTTCTATGCAAAATTTTATCCCGACAATCGATAAGAACAAAGGAGATAACTGCAGACTCATTAATTGCAGCAGAATTGCTGTATTTAAAACAAAAGCTGACGCGAGAAATACAAAGAAGAGTGGATCTTTGCGATGGAGTCCTCGCGAATCAGACGCCCATCGTTTTCGCTGTCGATAAAAAGCACTTATAGACTCTGATGGAGCAGTCGTCACAAAGCTTTTGGGATTCCAGGAGAATTTTGCCTTGACACCTCTAAGCTTGCCAATCTTTTGAACGAGGTAAAAGTCATCGCCAATACTCTGGTTTGGATCTCCAGTAAATCCACCAATTGTAGTAAAATGAACCCTTTTAAAGGCCAGGTTCTGTCCAGACCCACTCCAGGCTTTCCCATGCTGCAACATACCAGCGTTGGTCATCATGATTCCCAAAAAGTCTAAAGCCTGATAAATAGCAAAAACGGATCTCTTTCTAACGCTGGAGAAACCAACGACGATTCCTGTGTCCTCGTCAAACTCTGATACTATGGAGCTTATCCAATCAGGACCCATACGGCAGTCTGCATCTGTCTCAATGAGTAGGGATGCTGTCGTGTTTTTAATGCATTGGGTGAGTGCATTTTTCTTGCCCGTCATCTCTGAAGACTCTTCTACAATACGAACCGCAGTAAATTGAGAATGTGCTTTACTGAACTTGTGAATGATACTCCAGGTATCATCGATTGAGCGATCATCCGCGATAATAAAGGAATGATCTCCGGCATAATTTTGAGCAAGGAGATTATCAAGGAGCTCTGGAAGGTTGGGTGCCTCATCACGGGCTGCCACGATGACAGCAACTCTGGGCAAATTACTTGACTGATGTGTCGGTCTTGCTTTTCGAAGACCCAGGATCATGATAATCACAAATGTGAAATAAGGAATAGCCCCGAGAATCAGCAGAAATCCTATAAAGAGGGACATTGATTTTAGAGTATAAAAAATCCAGCAACAATGAAGTAGACAACGACACCAAGGATATCAACACTGGTTGTAACAAAGGGGCCGGTTGCAACGGCTGGATCCAGGTTAATCCGATGAAGCAGAACAGGAACCAGAGCACCTACAAAGGCTGCCGTTGCCATGGATAGAATAATGCCCAGTCCAACGGTCACACCTAATTCAATTGAGGTCATCACACCAATGTCCATATAGCCAATAGAACTTAGCAAATAGCCAGCGCCACCCAGGAGCAATCCGTAAAGTCCACCCAGTAGAAAACCTACCTGCAATTCTTTAAACACCAGCTTCAGCGCATTCGTGGTTGAAACACGTCCTGTGGCAATTCCACGGACTATAATCGTTGCTGTCTGAGTTCCTACATTACCAGCCATACCAATAATTATGGGTAAAAATGCCATCAGGGCTAGCACCTGTCCCAGCGTATCCTCGTAGGTTGTAATAATACTGGCTACCAGCATACCACCCATCCAACTGGCAAACAGCCAGGGCACACGCGTCTTGGCGTTTGAGAGTACGCTTTTCATGAGAATATCGCGGTCACGACCGGCTCCAGCCATTTGCAGGAAGTCTTCTGTGGCTTCTTCACGAATGACATCGATGACATCATCGACAGTAATGATACCCATGAGTTTATTCGCTTCATCCACAACGGGAACAGCCAGAATATTGTAACGCGAAACGATCTGAGCTACTTCTTCCTGATCCGTCAAGGGATTCACAGAATGGACCCGAGTGATCATCATCTCGCTCAGCTTCTTCTTTGGTTTAGAGGTAATCAAATCACGTAAAGATATGACGCCCACAAGATGTTGACGATCATCCACCACATAGAGGTAGAATACCATCTCCTGTTCATCCTGATTCTGAATAGAAGCAATGGCCTCCCCTACCGGAATATCTTCGTGGAGAGCAAAAACATCTGGAATCATCAAACCACCAGCCGAGTTTTCAGGATACGCCATAAGCGATTCAATCTCTTCCGACTCACTGGATTTCAGACGATTCAGAATGTCTTCTGCTAACTCCTCCGGGAGTAATTGCAGGATATCGGCTTCATCATCTGGTGACATTGCCTTCATGAGCAGCATGGTTTTTTCGATGGGAAGTTCTGTAATCAACTCTTCGATGAGGTGCTCGTCCATCTCGGACATAACCGCTGCCGCGTGATCTACGTCAGCAATGGTTAGAAAAGCTTCATTACGCTCTTCTGGACTGATGTGGCGAAATATCAGAGCCAATTCAGCGGCGTGCATCTTGGCCAGCATATTCTCAAGATTGCTCTTGGCATGGCGACGAATCAGGCGTCTTACGGTGTCAATATGGAGGTGGAGATCTTTCATTTCAGTGCGTTGAAATTAAGCGGGATTGAAGTTTAAAGAAGGAGGAAAACGAGGAAAAATGGGATTGATGATTTTTTGCCACTTCTAAATGACCCCTTTTTTTCTGCATCATAACACATTCATTCTTTATTCCCTCAGGCCTCCCTTTCAACTATGTTCAGACGATGAGAAGAAGTAGCACAATATATCTGGATCATGCTTCGGGAACCAATCTGCTCCCAGAAGTAAAACGCCGTATCTCGGAATGGCTCGATTCAGATGTGGCAAATCCCTCAAGCATACATCAGGAAGGTCGTCGCTCGGCCGCAGATCTCGATGAGGCTCGTACGAGTATAGCAGAGGTGTTGGGATGCAAACCCAGCGAAATTCTGTTTACATCAGGAGCTACTGAAGCCAACAACCTGGCCATTATGGGAACGGCAGAAGCACTCAGGGATAAAGGTCTACATATCATCACCTGCGTAACTGAACATCCCTCAGTTTTAGAGAGCCATAAAACTCTTGAGAAAAATGGATTTCAGGTCACCTATCTCAAAGGCGATAAAAACGGCGATGTTGACCCTGAGGAATTTAGAGCCAGTATAACAGATGACACCATTCTGGCCAGTTTCATGTGGGTAAACAACGAGACCGGACTCATGCATCCCATTGAAGAACTTGCTGCAATAGCCCGCGACCGGGGAATCAGATTCCATTGTGATGCCGTACAGGCATTTGGTCATATCCCGATGCAGATGCAAAACTCGGGGATAGACTCGTTAGCTCTTTCGGGTCACAAACTTGGAGCCCCGGCAGGAATAGGTGTCCTCTATCTGAGAAAAGGGCGCGCTATCTCTAGAAAGAGTTTTGGTGGAAGTCAGGAGCAAAATGTGCGAGCAGGTACTCAGAACCATATAGGTGCAGCAGCACTGGCCACGGCCATTCAATACCATACTACACATCTAGATGTAAATACTAAAAAGTATGTAGAGCTATCAGACCACATTCAAAATCAGCTGAAAACGTTGCCAGGAATCCAGATCAATCGGCAGGGTAAACAATACACACCCAACATATTAAGCTGCTCATTTAGACATCTTGATGGTGAAGCACTTTTTATAAGACTGGATATGCAAAATATTGCTGTATCAAATGGGGCTGCATGCAGCACTGGCTCACAGGCACCATCACACGTGTTGACTGCCCTGGGATTTGATGAAAATCTAGCCCAGGCGAGCTTACGCATTTCCATGGGAATAGAATCAAGCAGACATGAAATAGATGACTTCTGCGGAGAACTCAAGCAGATCGTCACTTCAATATATAGAGATTCAAAATAGTGGCATCAAGAGGTAAAAAAGTCGTCATCGCCATGAGTGGCGGTGTGGACAGTTCCCTGGCAGCCAGATTATTGGTGGATCAGGGTTACGATGTTATAGGTGTCACCATGAAGCTTTGGGGCTATATCGACACCGGCGGACGACCTACCCACGATAGTAACTGCTGTTCACTGGATGATATCAACAATGCCAAAGCTGAGTGTGCATCATTGGGTATCCCCCACTATACGCTGGATATGTCAGCAGAATTCAAAGAGATTGTGATTCAGAATTTTGTATCTGAATACAAGGCTGGCAGAACACCCAATCCATGTATCATATGCAACACTGAAATCAAATGGCATGCACTTCTTAACAAGCTTGATGATCTGGGGGTTCAATATCTGGCAACTGGACACTATGCCAGGAAAGTAAAGCACGAAGCCTCTGGGAAATGGGTAGTAGGTCGAGGCAAGGATCAAGCTAAAGATCAAGCATATGTGCTCTGGGGTATTCGTCCTGAGGAGCTTGATCGAACTCTTTTCCCTCTGGGAGATCTCTCCAAGCAGGAAGTTCGTAAACAAGCTGCCAAAGCTGACATGAGAACCGCTGAAACTCCAGAAAGCATGGAAATCTGTTTTGTGCCGGACAATGACTATAGACGGTTCCTTTCCGAACAGTATCCCGAAGTTATTGAGGCTGCCCCCAAGGGGGAATTTGTTAACTCCCAGGGTGAGGTCATTGGTGAGCATCAGGGGATTCACAACTACACGGTAGGTCAACGTAAAGGTTTAGGCCTGGCTACTGGCGAACGTATCTTTGTAAACAAGATTGATGTTGAATCCAACACGGTTCATGTTGGGAGTAAAGCAGATGCAGAAGCAACCAACTTCACCGTGAATTCATGTAACTGGCTCATCCCTGAAGCATTCATTTTCGACCAAAAGCTTGATGTCCAGATTCGCTATAATCATGCGGCCAAGCCCGCCAGGATTTCACGCATATCAGACGATGAGGTACAAGTCATCTTTGAGACGCCGGAAAACGCAATTACTCCGGGACAATCTGCTGTCTTTTTCCATGGTGACGCTGTGGTTGGCGGTGGTATCATTAATTCAGTTTAAAGATTGAATTCCGTACCACTTCATTATAAGTCTCTTAAATTGAAACACGATAAACTTGGATGGAAACGAATATGTCTCAAGAATTAGCAGTAGTGATCATGGCAGCGGGAAAGGGTACCCGTATGAAGCGGGATGATATCCCCAAGGTTTGCAATCTCATCTTAAATAAGCCATTGATCCAGTATGTTGTGGATCAGGCCAAGAGTTTATCTGCCACAAAAATTATCTGCATCGTTGGACATAAGCAGGAAATTGTGCGAGAAGTGTTAAAAGATGAACCTGTCCTTTTTGCTGAACAGCTCGAACAATTGGGGACCGGTCATGCCGTCCTTCAAACTGCTGAACTTCTCACTGATTTCGACGGCGATGTTATCGTTTTATCTGGAGATGTCCCCCTGTTAAAAGAGAGTACGCTTCGTGCCTTACTGGCTAAACATCACTCTGGCAATTTTGTGGCAACTGTACTGACTGCCATAGCAGAAAATCCTACTGGATATGGACGGGTTGTTCGCACCAAGGAAGATTACTTCGATCAGGTCGTGGAACACAAGGATGCGACTGAAAAACAACTTAGCATCGCTGAAATTAATTCTGGCATCTATGTCTTTGATGGCCAAAAACTCTTCGCTGAATTAATCAAAGTGGGGAACAGCAACGCTCAGGGCGAATATTATCTCCCTGATGTCCTTCCCCTTCTTCAAAAGGCAGGTGCAAAGGTAGGGGTTGAAATCTGCGAAACTTTTTCTGAAATTCAGGGTATCAACACTGTAGACGAATTAAAAACAGTGGAAGCGAAGATTTTAGCCTCGCAGGAGTGACCCATGAACGTTGTTAGAAGACCATATATTACTGCCATATTTATCATATTTCTGATATTACCCCTATTGGTTCAAGCGCAATTCAAAGCCGAAATTCCAAACATTCCCGGTCTAAATACTCGAACTGTACATGGCTCTCCGTCCTTTTTTGGAATCGATCTGTCCAAGATCAATTTTCAACACAGCTACTCAATGCAAGTAAGCTCTTTTGGCAATGATGCTGTAGCCATGGGCCTCCTCAAAACAAGTTTCGAGTATAGCATTAATCCACAGATAAGTTTTCAAGGATCTGTTGGTCTTATGCACTCGCCTTTTTCAAGCATTACGCCAATGAATGAGCAGTATTCATTTCTAAATGGTTTCAGTGCTGATAACATTTTCTATAGTGGTGAAGTCACGTATAAACCCAAAGAAAATATGTCATTCCAGATTGGGTTTAGCAGAATGCCGGCAAACACCTATAATCGATATTACTCACCCACCCCTTACAGACGATTGGGATACTAATTTTTCATGGCAAAAGTCCTTAACAGCAAATCTTCCAAACAGTCTAGACGAGCAACCAAAAAAAATCGCAAAAAACGACCAGCCCAATCTGCTGATATGCTGGTAAATGTGTTGATGCTGGCACTTTCAGTGCTGGTGCTGACTTTTATCTGGTCATTTTGGAATCGTCACACAAATAACCGAAATGTGGCTGAAGAGATGCGCTACTATGCTGAGATTCCTGATGAAGCCACCCCTGAGACTCTGATTGCTAAGCAAAAGTATACCAAGGTCAGTGTTGAAATCCTCAATGGGTGTGGTATCGGTGGTGTTGCAGCCCTTTATAAAGACATCGTACATGAAAAGACTTTTGACGTTTTAAATACGGAGAATGCTGCTCATTTTCACTATGAAAACACACTCATTATTGCCAGAACCGATAATATCGACACAGCCTTCAAGCTCGCCGAAGAATTGGGTATCAGTCGTGAACATGTCAGCCTCGAGACCGATGCCAGTCTTTCTGTGGATATCACCATGATAATTGGTCACGACTATAAGTCGATACCAGCCTATAAAGAGAAAAAGTCGTAAGTATTGCCCTTGTGCTCCTTAGCCCAGCCCTCAATAATCAAAAAATTGAAATGATCTATGCCTGATAATTACTCAGATTCAAAGCAACTCGCTTTTAAGATCGGTGAACTCGCCCTTCAAAAAAAAGCAAATCGTGTAAAAATACTGGATGTACACAAAATTACCTCAATGACCGATTTTTTTGTGATCTGCTCCGGTAACTCAGATGTTCAGGTGAAGGCAATCATTGATCATATAGAGGATGAGATAGCAGAGGTGGAGCGCCCCTTTAACAAGGAAGGTTATGATACACGTGAATGGGTCCTCCTTGATTACATCAATGTTGTCGTCCATGTTTTCCATGAAGCCAGTCGAGATTTTTATGACCTCGAGCGCCTCTGGATCGATGCTGAGATCACCGAACTCAGTGAAGATGAGAATGCCCCCAATGCAGATACGCCCCTCTTCGATAACCTATAAGAATTGATTGAATCCAAATATGTTTGAATACTTAACATCGCAGCTCACTGCTAGACTAGAGGAATTGGGCTGGCCAACGGATCGACTCCAGCTATCACGACCCAAAAAAGCTGAAAATGGGGATTGGGCCTGCAATATAGCCATGGCTCTGGCGCGTGATTTGAAACGAGCACCCATGCAGATTGCAGAAGAGCTCATGGATGGCCTATCTTTGGATTCAAGTATTGTTGAAAAATTTGAAATTTTGAATCCCGGCTTTATTAATTTTTTCCAATCAGCTGACTATCTCACTGCCCAGGTTCGCAACATCCTCAAAGAAAAAGATGAGTATGGAAAAGGTGATTTTGGAAATGGTAAAACTGCTCAGGTTGAGTTTGTCAGTGCCAATCCCACAGGTCCGCTCACAGTTGGACATGGGCGACAGACTGTTCTAGGCGATACTCTGGCCAATATTTTAAGCTGGTCAGGATACGATGTCACCCGGGAGTATTATTTTAACAATGCGGGTCGTCAAATGCGTCTTCTCGGTGAATCCCTGAAGGCACGCTATATGGAATTGAAGGGTGAGTCTATCACCCTACCTGATGGTGGTTACGAAGGGGCTTACCTGATTGATGTGGCTAAGGCTCTCATGTCTGAGCAACCAGATCTGACTGATTCAGATGAGATTGATATTTTTAAGACCTATGCGGAAGAATCGATTTTTGCCATCATCAAATCCAGTCTGGAACGAATCGGCGTGGTCCATGATGTGTTCTATAATGAACGCTCACTTTATGAAGCTGGGAAAATTGATGAAGTATTGGACATCCTGCGCGAGAAGGGCTTACTCTACGACAAGGATGGGGCAACCTGGTTTAAAACCAGTGAATTGGGTATTGAGCAAGATCGTGTATTGGTGAAATCAAGTGGTGAGCCGACTTATCGGCTGCCGGATATTGCTTACCATCGCGAAAAAGTCGCGCGGGGATTTGATCTGATTGTCGATATTTTTGGGGCTGATCATATCGATGCCTATCCTGATGTACTCTCAGCCTTAAAAGTAATGGGCTTGAAGCATGAGCATATCCAAGTGGTTATCCATCAATTTGTCACCCTTCTGCGTTCTGGTGAGGTTGTCAAAATGTCCACCAGAAAAGCAAATTTTGTGACTTTGGACGAGCTTATTGATGAAGTGGGTACTGATGTGGTCCGCTATTTCTACATTATGCGCAGCGCTTCCAGCCATCTCAATTTTGATCTCGATCTGGCCAAGCGCCAGACTGAAGAAAATCCGGTTTTCTATCTACAATACGCCCACGCCAGAATTTCGAGCATTTTTAGACGTGCCCAGGAACGGGGTTTGGTTTCAGATACCGAGAACGCTGATTTATCTCTTCTGAATGAGGAGTTTACGGTTGCGCTGATCAATAAGACTCTTGAATTTTCCGAAGTCATTGATCACTGTCGTCGTGCCCTTGAGGTACACCACTTACCCAGCTATCTCTTCGACCTGGCTACAGCCCTACATAAGTTTTACACGGAGTATAAGGTGATTGATCTTGACGCACCCGAGTTGTCCAAGGCCAGATTAGCCCTGCTTGAAGCAGTTCAAATCACGTTGAGAAATGGTCTACGTATATTGGGAATCTCAGCGCCAGAACAGATGTAAACCAGAAATTTATAATTTATTAGAATTAAAAAAGGCTGCTTTTCAGGCAGCCTTTTTTTTCATCCATTGGAAAAATAATTTTAGCCTTCCTGGAGAAACTCGTTTTCGTATTCTGTTTCAAGATCATGTTTGTGACGTAGTTCTTCGTCTGCCATCATCTGAAAAAAGGTATTCAACTTTTTATCAAAGTGGAAATGATCTGCTAAATCCTGATACATACGAGCTGTTTTATCTTCACGTTTGGCAGCCAGAATGATGATCTCCTGAATCGTCATGTTGTCCTTCAGTACGGGGTCCATCAAATAATCCGTAATTTTCAGATCAGCTGGTGGAAGCTCAAGGTAATTTTCGATTTCAAAATTTTTCAGAGAGACTTTATGGACAGTCTCCATATCGACGAGTTCTTGAAATTTCTGGCGGGAGGTATCGTCTTTGGCCTGATCTCTGGCAAGGGTATATAGATCAATGGCCTGCTGTTCTTGATTAATGCACATTTCAACAATATTATCCATATCCATTGACCTGATTTGATCTTTTAGGTTCATGTTGAACTCCCTACCTTGGCTTTCAAATATTCATTTATCGCAATGGCTGATTTTCGACCTGCACCCATGGCTAAAATAACAGTGGCTCCACCACTAACAATATCTCCTCCAGCAAACACCCCATCCATAGAGGTTCTACCATCTTCATCAGCAACAATATTGCCCCATTTGTTGGTTTCTATTTCCGGTGTGGTCTGTGAGATCAATGGGTTCGATCCATTTCCTACTGCAATAACCACCATATCCACATCCATGACGAATTCGGAACCTTCCATAGGTACTGGACGGCGACGACCAGATTCATCGGGCTCACCTAGCTCCATGCGAAGACATTTGGCGGCTACCACACTCCCCTGATCATCACTGATGAACTCAATGGGATTAACCAAGTTCATAAATTTAACGCCTTCTTCCTTGGCGTGATGAATCTCTTCATTTCTGGCAGGCATTTCCTCTTCAGAACGACGATATACAATGGAAGCCTCATCAGCACCAAGACGCTTGGCAGTTCTGACGGCATCCATGGCCGTATTTCCACCACCAACTATAATGGCATGTTTTGCGCGATAAAGTGGTGTATCCCATTCTGGAAATTCATAACCACGCATGAGATTTGAGCGGGTTAAAAATTCATTGGCTGAATAAACTCCATTCAGGTTTTCACCCGGGATATTCATAAAACGTGGTAAGCCGGCACCCAAACCCAGGAAGACGGCATCAAAACCTTCATCTGCCATGAGTTCCTGTATGGTCATGGTACGGCCAACAATAAAGTTCTTTACAAATTTTACACCCATTGCTTCGAGTGTAGCTACTTCCTCACGCAGAATGGATTTAGGGAGTCGAAATTCAGGAATACCGTATACCAGCACACCACCAAACTCATGCAAAGCTTCAAAGACGGTGACTTCGTGACCTTCCTTAATAAGATCACTTGCCACGGCGAGGCCAGCAGGTCCCGAGCCAACAATGGCTATTTTTTGTCCTGTCGATTTTGGTTTTTCGAAACTCTCTACCGAACCGTTCCCATGTTGCATGGCATAATCAGCCACAAATCGCTCAAGGCGGCCAATGGCAACAGGTTCAAAGCGTTTCCCCATGACACAGACTTCTTCACACTGGGTTTCCTGAGGACATACGCGACCACAGATGGCAGGGAGCGAATTATCTTCTTTAATTTTTTTAGCAGCACCGATAAAATCCTCTTTGCAGATCAACTGAATGAAATCAGGGATTTTGATGTTGACCGGGCAGCCATCCATACAGGTAGGACTCTTACATTCGATACAACGCTGTGCTTCAACGACAGCCTGTTCTGGTCTAAGACCTAGATTTACTTCAAGAAAATTTGTGCTTCTGAGACCTGCATCCTGTTCTGGCATATCCTGACGAGGGATAATCATACGTTCCTTCATGGGAACCGTATTAAATGATTGGGGACGCTCACGTTTCATGCGGAGACCTCCTCTTTCATTTGCTCAGCTTTCATCTTTTTCATCTGTCGCTCCAGGAAACATTTATGAGATTCTTCTTCCTGTTTCTTGTACATTTTCTGGCGGCTACCCAATTCTTTAAAATCGACTTGATGGCCATCAAATTCTGGTCCATCAACACAGACAAAGACCGTTTTGCCACCGACGGTAGCTCGACAGGCACCACACATACCGGTACCATCAACCATGATGGCATTTAAGCTGACCATGGTGGGAATACCTATTTCTTTAGTCTGATTGGACACTGCAGCCATCATGGGGAGCGGCCCAATAGCAACGATCATATCAGGTTTGATACCTTCATCAATGAGATCCTGTAATACATCGGTGACTAACCCATGACGTCCAGCAGAGCCATCATCCGTAGAAATCCTCACCTCATCTACCACTTCAGCCATTTTATCCTCAGCGATTATTAAGTCTTTATTGCGGGCACCAATAATTGAAATCACTCTGTTACCAGCGGCTTTTCCGGCAGCTGCAATGGGAAGCGCTTCGGCGGTACCGACGCCACCACTCATACAGACCAGGGTGCCCCAATTCTCAATGTGGGTGGGTAGGCCCAGAGGACCCACCAGGTCTTGCAAAGAGTCACCTGTTTCAAGTGTATTTAAATGAGCACTCGTTTTCCCCAAGCCCTGGACAATGATATTAATCCAACCCTCTTCAGCATTTGAGTCGGCAATAGTAATCGGGATACGTTCACCTTTATCATGAACACGTAAAATAATGAACTGACCAGCCTGACGCTTTTTAGCGATGTGAGGTGCTTCCAGAATGAAACTTTTCACATTGGGTGCAATGAACTCAGCCTTAATAATTTTATACATTTCTCACTCCTGTTTTCAATCCCTGCTTGAGGCAAGCTTTGTGCCATATTATGTATTATGGCTAGATGATTTTTAGATTGATAACTGAAGGAGTGGCTTGAGTATTAAAAGAAGAGGGGTACCCAAAACTTGAGTACCCCTCTGGTAATTCGTTTTATGTAAGTATTTATTTTAGGCGATGTCTCAGAGCCCAGGAGTCAACATAGTATAATAGTTTAACAGAAATGCTATTACTCTGATCCTGATTCCATACTTCCTGAAGGTCCTCGAAGTAACTTTTGTCCAGATCATCAGTGTCTCCGTCTGAGTATATGGCATTCTTCCAGGAAAAAGTCAATTCGCTCCCCGGTGCAAAACGCCAGGTCATGACGGCATCGATAGTCAATGCATTAAAGACCGTATTTTGATCCTCATCAAAACTACTTGGAGATAGGTTTCCATCCTCCATGAGGTCAAAGAACTCCTTGTATTCCACTGTTGATCGATAGTGGCGTAATCGAATGTCAGACTCAAGATTTCTACTAAAGATATATTGAGTATATATTGCATTGGTTGTTGTGAAATGGTCCCGCTTTCCAAATATGGGTTCATCGTTATCGTCAAATTCTGCAAAGCCATGGTTATTTGAACGGCGATGTATATCCAGTTCATACTCAATCATGAATTGGTTGTTGACACGCCATTTCGGATTCAACCCACCACCTTGCCAGCGACTACCTCGTCTGGTTTTAGATGAAATACCCGTCCAGCCACTCATTGAGAAGGGTTTGTTAAAATTGGATGCTATCCACAAATGAGTATCAAAGGCTTTGGGTGTTGTAAAATAGCGATTGTCTACACGGGTTTCGTAGTAATCGTGTCCTTCACGTGGGTTCCACGAGGTTCCTCCTCCCGCTGAATAGTAATTCCTGAACGTCACATTATAGTCTGCCCGAATGCCAAAGTGAGTATACACGTCTGGATTGAATAGCCTCGAATAGTTGGCACTAATCTCCATCCTGCCTTCATTTATTTTCCATACTGGATTAATGGTTTGAAATTCTACCCATCCAAAGTGTCCAACCTCGTTGGGTTGTCGCAGAAAGCCCAAGTCGTTTGGATCGTAATACTCACTCTCTACGGAATGCCCAACTCCATATTTTACAATGCCTTGTACCTCAGCTACACTTAATGAGTATTTAAAGCCAGTGGAAAAGCTATCTGGATAACTCAAGTGATTGTAGGCTCCAGAGGATTGAAAGCGCCACTTGGAATCCTTTGTAAATAACCGAGTCTCATATCCAATTACATTTGCATCTCGAAAATCATTGGTTGAATCATCGCCGGAAAATCGCTTAACATTGGTGTTGGCGATACTAATCTCAGATCCGTTTTGGAGGTTTTTGCTCAGAACAACCAGATTGTAATTGGTTGCCGGGTTCGTAAGATATTCACGTTCCTGGCCGAGAGAATCCTCAATGACCGCATGCATAGGAGCTGTGATGGCATTAAACAAGCCGAGACCCAGCCCACTATTGGTCTGCCCAGTTACTTTCGTGGCATTGATGAGCTGGGTAACATCGGGATTAGATTTGATAGTCTCTCCCTGTTCCAGAATCTCTTCATCAGCCACCTGCCAGTACCGAGCAGGTTCTGAACCCACGCGTCTGGAGTAGAATAAACCAGCTTTTTGCAGCAATTGAGTCCCTTCGGTGAAGAAAGGGCGATGTTCATTGTACTGTATTTCAAAAGGGGAAAGATTGAGTTCGATATTATCTGATTGTACCTGGCCGAAATCTGGAATCAGAGTCATATCAAGGGTGAAACTTTCATTAATTCCATACTGGAGATCCATACCACCACGATAAGAAGTTGAAGATACCATTTGCCCATCCACGGGATATTGATCAGATGAAGCAGAAGCATAGGGTGTGAGTGAAAGGCGCAATGGTGTTTCGATATTTTCAATTCCCTTTAGCAAGCCTGTTTGCTGTGCATAATTGCCCTTCTCCTTATCAAGCTCAGTCCAGGTATACATCTCCCGTACAGCCGCAGTATGCCGGCCAACATTAAAGCCCCAGTTCTGAATATCCTTGCTTGGAAACCGCATCTGGCTAAAGGGAATAGCCATCTCGGCCGACCAACCCTCTGCATCGATTCTTGCAGCACTTTCCCAAACAGGATTCCAGTTACTATCGTTTCCATTTGGGCTAAATTTTAAATCGATCTGGACTCCTGCTGATGTGATCACAAAGGTGAGTTCATTGGCACCATCATCAAAAGGGTTGATCCAGAGGCCGACCCAGTCAGCCACCACATCCCAATCATCTCTTTTCCCTAGTTGGGATAGGATACTTGAGGGATCAGGGTCGTACATTTTAAGAGCTACATAGAGGGCAACATCATCATATAGTACACGAACTTCTGTTTTTACCGGAGCTTTTCCTCCACCCTCTGGTTGAAAGCGAAAGAAGTCTGTCGCAGGATCTACAGTTTCCCAGACAGGCTCCTCTATGCGACCATCAATCTTGGGTATCACCGTCGTTTTGGAGGTGATAATACTTTTTCTCTCTTGTGCGTTGGAGGTGCTTATTATAAACAATATACCCAGCGTCAGGGCTCTACTGTAACTCATTTATTTGCTCTTTTCTATTTATTGAAAGGAATACGTCAGGATTTGCCTAGCCCCAACTCTTTTAACTTCCGAGAGAGATTAGATTGCTGCATACCTAGACTGTTGGCAGTCCGACTAATGTTTCCGGCATGCTGACGAAGTTGTGACTCCAGAAAGCGTTCCTCGAACATCCTTTTTGCCTCAGCAAACGGACGTGTCTCAGCAAAAATTGCAGCATCTCCTTCTGCAGAGACAACTTGATTCAAGTGGGGTTTTACTTCAGGTAGATCGATCTCATCATTGGGACTCAGAATATATAGACGCTCGATAAGATTTCTCAACTCGCGGATGTTTCCAGGAAAAGGATAACCAACCAGCATGTTCATGGCATCCCGGGAAAATTGTTTAGGGAACAGATTTAATTCAGCGGCGTAGTGCGCCAGAGAGTGATTGAGGAGGGTTTTTATATCGCCTTCTCTTTCACGGAGTGGAGGCAGATTAATTGGGACCACATTGAGACGATAAAATAGATCCTCTCTAAATCCTCCTTCAGAGACCATCTCCTCAAGGTGTTTATTGGTGGCCGCTAGGAGTCGAATATCAACTGACTGTGTCTGAGTTCCACCGACACGTTCAAATTTACCATCTTCCAGAACACGGAGGATTTTAGCCTGGGCTGAAAGACTCATATCTCCAATTTCGTCAAGAAATAGAGTCCCACTATTGGCCATCTCGATTTTACCTTTCTTCTGGCCAACGGCTCCAGTAAAGGCGCCTTTCTCGTGTCCAAACAGCTCACTTTCAACCAACTCTGATGGAATAGCGGCAGCATTGAACTTTACAAAGGCATCCTCTGCCCTGGGACTGGCGGCATGAATGGCATGCGCAACCAGTTCCTTACCCGTGCCACTTTCGCCTCTAATAAGTACTTTGGCTGAAGTAGGTCCAACACGACGAGCAGTTTCCAGAACTTGCTCTATCTGAGGAGAAGTGCCAACCAGACGGTACTTGTCCTTCTGTGTTTGCTGAATGACTGCGGATCTCTTGGCCAGGGTTTGTTTTTCTGAAAGATTGCGAATAGCCAATTTAACGCGGGCCAGTGAGAGTGGTTTTTCAAGAAAATCGTAGGCGCCAATTCTCAAGGCGTCAACGGCGGTCCCAACCGTAGCATGACCAGAGATCATGATGACATCGAGGGTTTCATCTATTTCACGAATCCCTTTCAGGACTTCGATCCCATCCATGCCTGGTAAACGGACATCCAGCAGAACCAGATCAACATTTTCATTCTTCAGGAGTGCGAGCCCATCTTCACCGGTTCCAGCTTCCAACACATGATGACCTTCATCTTCTAGAATATCTCTGAGAGTTAAACGAATATTTTTTTCATCATCAATGATTAAGATTTTGATTTTGTGGTCAGCCATTTTACTATCCATTTCCCTTGGTTAATTGTTGCTCGATTTCCCTGTTACAGGGCAAACTAATCAAAAATGTGGAGCCCTCACCGAGAACACTGGTCACTGTTATGTCACCGCCATGTTGTCTCATAATGCGCCGAGTTATCGCCAATCCAAGACCAGTTCCCTTTTTCTTGGTGGTGAAATAAGGCTCAAATATCTTGGTAAGATCAATCTCAGAAATCCCCTTGCCATGATCCTTAATACCAATGGTACAGGATAGGTTCTGAACCATTGTGGAGACTTCAATATGGGGCTCTTCATCACAGGCTTGAATGGCGTTCTGGATCAAATTCACCAGTACTTGCTTCATCTGCATGGTATCAGCAAAGACCTCCCTCAGATTTTCATCCAGATTCAGATCAATTGTAGCATCATCGGAGTACTGATCAGAGATATCGCGTAATTGTTGATTCAGGTCATAGTTATCAAATTGTGCCTCAGGCATTTTTGCAAAGCCAGAGAAGGCATTTACCAAAGATTGAAGATTGTCCACCTCTTCATTGACGATCCTCAATGATTTTTCCAGTATTTCGGGGAGGTTTTCAGCTTTTTCATAATACTTCATTTCCAGCCGTTGAGCAGCCAGACGAATAGGTGTTAAAGGATTTTTTATTTCGTGAGCCATGGCCTGGGCCATCTCTTGCCAGATCGTCTGTTTCTCAGCCTCGATCAAGCGTTCTTTACTTTGATTGAGTTCAAAAACCATGTTGTTGAATGCGATGATAAGGCCATTCAATGGGGAGTAAGCACTCTCTTTTATTTTAAAATTAAAGTCTCCCCCCTTCAACTGTTCAGTAGCTGAAAGTAGACGTGTCAAGGGACGTGTAATTATCATAAATAGAAACAGGAAGATACTTCCCGTGAGGATGATCATGACGATGACGATACCAATGGAGTATCGTTTGATATCCCGACTATAAAAATCACCAGCAATATCAATTTTATGCAAATCCCTGAGTACGCCTTCAATCTCTTGATTGAAAACAACGAGAGTGGTGGAATCAAGGATGGTGCTATAAGATTTATGTATTTCTCGGACTTTTTCCTTGGTGGACAAATCGGTAATCTGATCCTGATATGAGGCGAGATTGCTGATGAAAAAGTCCCGCAAAAGCATGGCCGCAATTAATGTTACCAGGCTGACTAGAACCATAATCTGGATCCTGAATGAGGGCGCTTTAAATTTCACAGCACCAACTGCCTTTTCTCAAAACGTTCAGAGATATGAATGGGTTTGATTCGATTCCAAAATGACATGAGATTAATTCGGTCTGTAATGCCAGGCATATCCATTTCCTCCATAAAGGCAGAAATCCTCAAGTAATAGAACTGGTCATCTTCCATTACTCGCATCCTACAGAATAAAGCATTTTCAATTTTAATCCACTCCTCTTTTGCTGCTTCCAGTGAGTAAACCTGCAGGGTTTCATCAACCTCGCTACGGTAGACGTCATAATCATCTTCTAGAAGCGAATAGCGGAAGTGGTGCTGCCAGTTAGCCATTGCTACGATAGAGTCATTTGATGCATTCACCAAATCTATCTCAAAATGAATAATGACCGTATCACCAGATTGGAGCAGCATATCAAGATCTGGAGTAAAACTTTCCATGAGTGTCGCAGAACAGAAAAGCCGATCACCTTTGACTTCAAGATTCACATCCTGAAAGTAGGGATCGGTTCCAACAAATGCCGTCAGCAACAGCTGAGAAACAATGAGTGCACCAGCACCCAGTTTTTCAGATAGAAACTGAAACATGAAGGTCTTTCTGTAGATCTAGCTTGAGGTGCATCGTGAGTGTCATTGTCTGATGTCGCCTACTTGGGTTTACTGGTTATTCCAGATTTACATTCTTTTTGGTAATATCTTCTTCATGTACATTTCCTGAGGAAGATTTAAAAATAACTAGACTTGTCGCAGGGTTAATGATGGAGTGAGATTGCTGTACGATCCCACCCTTCCTGTGTTCCCTAACAAGTAAAACGCCCATCGGTGTCTCGATGAAGCGAATGGTAATTGAATAGCTTGAGCTAGGCGTGAAGAACATTTGTTTACAATAATCCCGTGACAGGGGTATCCCGGTTGGAGATATCACTTCCAGATCATTGGTAAGCAGGGCTGAAAATAATGGTGAAACCACCAGGAGCATCAAACCAATATTTCTGAATATCATTTTCATATTTTCTGCCTATTGTAAAAAACCATGATGCCGACATCGCTTAGATATCGGCATCATGAGATTCAATTATTTAGTTCAGCTTAGAAACCAAACCAGAGACCTAGTGAGAGCGTACTTGCTTGCAACTCAGTGTCAGGACTGCCTACCAATTCATAGGCATTATCTCTTTCATCTAGATTACCACCACCCAGGGTTGTTTTCCAACCGTCAGTGAAAGCATATCCATACAGGTAGCCATATTCAGCTTTCAATCTCATCCAGCTGGTCAATTTGAACATAACACTGGCTCGGGGATGAACAATGGCATAGTTCTTTGAAAAATTCACTGTGGTACTTTTGGTATTCAAAAGTTCTGTTCCAAGACCTACCCAGGTAAATTCTCCATCACGCTGTGTGACGCTTAAATCGATTCCACCTCCACCGATTCCAACTCCTCCACCAAGAACTGCCCATGAAAAAGGAGCAAGTCTTTTTTCAATTGTCAGTCCAGCAAAACCCATGGCGAAAGTAATATCGCGATCAACTGTGTTGGTTGTACCATCATTTAATGGATAGCTCACAGTATTGGCTAATCCACCACCATTACCGAATCCACCCAGAAACCAACCGTTTCCAACATAACCTTGACCTGAGCCACCCCACAACACGATGCCTTCAGAGCGGAAAGGTGTCGAGGTCAAACCAAGTTCGGTCATAAGCGTAGCAACGTCTACAAACTCATCCTGAACCAGCATGGGAGTGAAACCACCACCGCCATAGCCACGGGAGTTTTTACGTTTTTTCTCTTTTTTATCTTTGCCAGTCATTTTCAACTGAGCTTCTTTTTCTTTCTTCACAGGTGCTACAAATGTTGCTACTGTAGAATCGATGGCTTCATCTCTCCAGTATACCACACTTACCTTATCGCCAAAATCCTTGCTGCGGATTAAACGTACGAGGTGATCCTCATAGCGTACTTTGGATCCGTCAAAAAACATGATGATATCATCTTCGATCATCCCTGCTTTATCTGCGGCTCCATTATTGACGGTACCATTTACCAATACGCCATGGGCATATGGGTAGCGCATTTTGTAGGCATCTTCGAAATCCATGTCACTCAAATAAACGCCCAATTTTGGTCGTGATTCATTGTCATCATCGATGTGGATCATGATGCCTGTCTCCACGCCAATTTCATCGAGGGCTTCTTGCACCTCCATGGCCACATCTTCAAGCTCCTCTTCCAGGTCTTGACCTATGTCGATTTTGATTTTGGTTCCACCCTCTGCAAAAGCGGGGCTTGCGATCAGTAGTGAGACTGCAAATGTCATCACTATCGCCAAAGCTCCACGGCTTCCTAAGGCGATCAATGTTCCGGAGAGGTTACTCCAGGCTGCCAGATGATCTGTCGTTTTAGTCATTTTCGGGGTCCTTTCTAATCTATCGTTTTTCATTTTCATTGATTCTTCCATTTTCAATTGCTCACCTTAAGGACAATTGCCATGCCACAATGAAATGAACATACGATAAGTCGCAGTAATATTAGTCTCTTATACTTCCAGAATGAGTACATTTTGTCAGGTATCATGGGATCAATTTAGCATCATTCTGATATAGCGCCATATCAGAATGATATGCGCCTGTTTTTAATTAGAAATTCTTTTACTCTATTTGGAGTGGTAAAAGCTCGGAAACGCTTGACTACTGGGCTATTGGTGAAGAATTAACTCATGAATTTAAATGCTTAATTCTTGAACCAATTCGCTGAGTAATTTAGCAAAATCTTCACGCACTCGAATACCAGTATCCATGACCTCTTCATGATTCAGGGGTTGATCCAAAATTCCAGCAGCATAATTGGTGAGGCAACTGATCCCCAGAACCTGCATGTTCTGCTGTATGGCAGCCATACTTTCGTGGACAGTGGACATGCCCACAGCATCTGCTGCTTTCATCCTTAGAAAGCGAATTTCAGCAGGTGTCTCGTAGGACGGCCCATTCAATCCGGCATAAGAGCCTATTTTCAAGGGAACAGAAGCTCGCTGGGCCACCTGTTTGACTGTATCCATAAGCTCAGGGCTAAAAATATTGGCTGGTTCTGTATTGGACGGGTAGACGGAATATCCGGTCTGGTTCAGCAGTTTTGTAATGAGCATGAGATCTCCTGGGGCGTAGTCTTCTCGGATACTTCCAGCGGCATTTGTTAAAATGATGGTGCTGGCACCCAGGGCCTTCAGGATCTGAATTGGGTAAATGACCTGTTCCAGTGTATAGCCTTCGTAAAAGTGGACTCTTCCTGAATTCACCAGTACTGGAACTTCCCCCAGAAAGCCATGTACCAATTCACCAGAATGGCCTTCAACTGTGGAGATTGGGAAACCAGAAATATCGGCAAACGGAATGCGTGTTGTATTGGATAGTGCATCCACAAAGTTTCCCAGCCCTGACCCCAGTACCAGTGCAATCTCGGCTTTGAATTCACCTTTTTCGCGAATTGATGCAACTGCTGCTTTTATTTTTTGGCTATTCATTCGTATACCTTGTAGGAATTTTTCATTTCAAGTCTTCGCGAGGGAGATAAATTTGGATTGTCGGTATTTCAAAAACTATCTCATTCTAGTCTGGTTAATTTTCACTCACTGCTGCCGTACTCAATTGACCACAGGCTGCATCAATATCATCACCCTGGCTCCAGCGAACGGTGACACCAAAGCGTGCCCCTTCAAGAACCTCCAGAAAACTCTCAATTCGTTTTTTTGAGGGTCTTAAATATCCTTCAGCAACTTCATTGTAGGGTATCACATTCACTTTGCAGAAAACCTGATTGGCAATTTTCAACAGACGCCTGGCATCTCCCATACCATCATTGACCCCTTGCATCAGCACGTATTCGAAGGTCAGCATATTCTTGGATAGCTCAGTATAGTACTTGCAGGCTTTTACCAATTCGGCGATATCCCATTTTTTATTGATAGGCATAATTTGTGTCCGACTTTCATCATCAGAGGCATTTAAACTCACAGCCAGTTTATAGCGGTGTCCTTCATCGGCAAAGCGACGAATCTGGGGCACCAACCCACTGGTGGAAATAGTGATTTTCCTGGCGCCGTGTGAGAACCCAGATTCTGAATTAAGAATGTCTGCCGCTCTGATGACCTGGTCATAATTATGAAAGGGCTCCCCCATACCCATAAAGACAATATTGGTAATGGGTCGATCACTAAAGCGTCTGACATGGAGGAGTTGGTCAGTAATTTCTCCAGAGGTGAGATTACGTTTTAAACCCATTTTACCTGTGGCACAAAAGTCACAATCCAGGGCGCAACCCACCTGTGATGAAAGACAAACTGTGGCGCGCCTGGCTTCAGGAATGAGGACAGCTTCAACGAATTTTCCATCACCTAGACGAATTAAAAATTTTGAGGTTCCCTGGGACTCTGAGGTCTGGACCTGATGGATGGTGGTTAGCTCAAGCTGACTACTTGCTTCCAGCTCTTGAATAAAATCTTTGGATAGATTGGTCATTTCTGAAAAATTATGGACCCCTTTTTCCCAGATCCATTGGAACAATTGACGTCCACGAAAAGCTTTGTGTCCTAAGGATTGGACCCATTCCTCCATCTCAGCTTGACTCAAATTCTTGAGAATAATTTTTTCGTTATCCATGCAGGAAAATACACGATGTGTTGAGGAGTGAAACATCTTCTTTTTATTCGAGAAATAAGTCTATTTTAAAGCTAGACTCTCAAACCGATGAATTTGGAGAACCATCAAATGTTTACCAATGCTCGATATTTTATAAAAACAGCTTTCGGATTTTTTGTCCTTGGGCTTCTCTCTGGCTTATATATGTATGGTTCCAGGGCATTTGGTTGGTCAATGCCGTTTACCATGATTCAAGCCCATACCCATGTCTTACTTATGGGTGGCGTGTTCATGATGATACTGGGTGTAGCAGTTTGGTTTTTCCCCAGAGCCAAAAAGGATGATAAAAGCTATAACCCCACATTTATTCGTACCAGTTACTATGTTTTCACTGTGGCTACCCTCCTGCGCTTCATTGTTGAAATTCTACAGGGGTTTTATCCTCAGAGCATGGCAACTCAGGCTGGATTCTGGTGTTCTGTGTTTCAGGTGGTAGCAAGTATTGTCCTGGTCTATAGTCTTTGGGGACGTATCAGACCGGTAGGAAGTCAAATTCGCGAGCAGCGAGGGGAGAAGTTTTAGAGATGCAGAAATTGGTTTTCCTGGGTTTATTCATACTGGTGGCATGCAGTTCAATTCCGTCGAGGCAAGATGGTATAGATGAAGAAAAAAAATTAATCGAGATCAGTGACTTGTATTCGGCAGGGCATGAACAGCTTGAGTACGTCTTACACACGAAACCTGCCCTGGGAAAAATGCTGGATAGCAATCTAGCAGCTACAGTCCTTATCACCCTTACTATAGAATACGAAGATGGTGAAAAGGAGCGGGTTCAGCAGAGTGGGAGCTTCATTTCAGGCGGCCAATTTATTCTGACTGCTGGTCATGGATTTTTTGTGGACTCAGGAAAGCTGGTTGACTTAGAAGCTCTAACCATATCTCGTCAGAAGCTCGCTCTTAATGTCGTAGCTTTGAAAAATACCCGGGATGAATATTCAAAACAAGACTGGGCAATTCTGCAACCGGTTAACCCACGCCGGACAAAAAGCTTAGAAATTGATCCCACTGGACACTCAGGTAAAGATGTCTACTTACTTGGCTTTCCTGGTGCCATGGGTTTGAATGATAGTAATCGAATTGTGCATGCCCTTGAAGTTGAGGAGGGCGAGGTGTATCCCCTGGCGGTGATCTGTGAGCGTTCACTCACCAGGCCAAGTCTTCTCTCGCCAAAAGTGGGAGCCATTCCCGTGAGGGGAATGAGTGGTGCTCCGGTCCTCAGTAAAGATGGGCGGCTCATTGGTTTGTTCAGTTCAATCAGCAGAACGAGAAATGTAATGGGTTGGCACTACATTTTTCATATGTCTGATATACCATTTTATACTCTGGATAGCCTTAGCAAAATTTAGCTATTGTGGTGAGGGGACTCATATCTTATTATTGCGCGCTCATTTTAAGGATGAGCCACTTTGAAAAGTGGGCCAGGTAGCTCAGTCGGTAGAGCAGGGGACTGAAAATCCCCGTGTCGGCGGTTCAATTCCGTCCCTGGCCACATCCCTCAAATCCCAGTACCACAAAGGTTCCTGGGGTTTTTTGTATCTAGAATCGTCCATCATTTCAATACAATATTAAGCACTTAAATGGGCTAT